>CAYPQR010000955.1:0-1001 GCA_964412865.1 uncultured Intrasporangiaceae bacterium | reverse complement strand
TGGCAACGCCTCTCGCGAGGTCTCGCTCCCCCGCGCGCTGCGCTCCATGCGGGAGGTGCCCACTGCTCGCCCAGGGGCTCACTACTCGACCAGCGCGGCGGGTGCGTCAGGCGGGGAACGACGAGCGGGCGAGGTGGCCGAAGTCGGAGACGAGCGAGGCGCCGTTCATCGGTGCCGACCGCGTGGATGCGAGCCACAACACCTGGTCGGCGACCTGTGCCGGCGCCTGCACCGGGTAGGTCGCCGTGGCCAGGGCGGCGGGACCGAGATCGGCGCGCGCCATCGGGGTGTCGACGATAGACGGGCACACGCAGTTGACTCGGATACCGCGGTCTGCGAGGTCGACCGACAATGCCCGCGTCATCTGCAGCACCGCACCCTTCGACGCGTTGTATGGCAGCATGCCCGGCGCCGCCACGAAGCTCGAGTCGGAGCCGATGAGCACTATCGCCGGATTGCACCCATCTGCAAGGTATTTCACAGCGTGCTTGGCGAGCAGGAACGGGCCGCGCACGTTGACCGCGAGCACGGCGTCGAATGCCGCCGTCTCGATGGTTCCGACATCGGCGCCGAACGGACCCGACACGCCGGCGCAATTGACGACGATGTCGATTCCGCCGAACCGGGCGGCGAGGGACTCCACGGCGGCCGACACCTCGAGCTCCTCCGAGATGTCGGCGGCAACGAAGGAGCACTCGGCGTCGTATTCCGTGAGCAACTCGTCGGTGAGTCCGGCGGCGGACGTGCCGTCGATGTCGAGCAGCCCGATGCGGGCGCCTTCTGCCGCGAATGCGCCCGCGCAGGCGCGCCCTATGCCCGATGCGGCGCCGGAGATGACGACGGTCCTCCCCACCAGGTCCAATTCCATGGAATCACCTTGGCACCTCCCGTGGGTTCCGGCCTTGTCGGCCAGCGAAGAGGCGTTGACCCTGTGAGCACGATCGCGGCCTCGCCATTTCGCATACGCCCGTGGGCCATTCGCCCGCCGACCCGCCGGTTGG
>CAYPQR010000954.1:0-1001 GCA_964412865.1 uncultured Intrasporangiaceae bacterium | reverse complement strand
CGAAGGCGAGCGAACGCATCTGACTGTGCCGCAGTCGTTCTGGAGTCGGGTGTGCAACGGAAGGGAGCGCACCGCTTCTACATGCGCGAGGGAATGGCGATCTCGTCGTTCCACTTCCACATGCAGATCGAATAGCCATCCCTCGGCCCCCAACTCACCGGGTTGCCGACGCCTCATCACGGAGCACGCCGGTCCATCCCCTTCTTCAGACCGCACTGACAACGTCGGTCTGGGTGAAGTCGTCCCCCTTGAACAGCAAAGCGCTGCCGGTCTGCTTCGTCAGCGCATAGGCAAAGCAATCGCCGAGGTTCAGACCGGCCGGATGGCGGCCCTTCCCGAACCGGCGCCAGGCGGCAATCGCTCGCTCGGCCTGCTCTGCGTCGACCTCTGCGACCGTCGCGGACACTCCCCGCAGCAGCGTCCGCAGATCATCCGAGGCCTCCGGCCCCTGTCTGGCCTCGACGACGATGCCCGCCTCGACCAGCGTCGCCGCACTGACGTGAAGGTCACCTGCATGGTCGATCATGATCGCCAGCAGATGCTCCGCATCGGCCTCACCGAAAATGACCGCCGCCAGAGCCGACGTGTCGACCACGAGGGTCACGACGGGAGGCCGTGTTCGTCGTACCCGAGAATCTCTTCGGCACTGCGAGGGTCCGCGACGCTGCGCGCCCTCCCACGGGCGATCAATGCGCTCAACTGCTCGGCGCGTGGTCGCGCGGCAGCCTGAGCGCGGACCCGGTGGAGGCGCTCCTCCAGAGCCCGTCGAGCGGCAACCGTGATGCTCTCTCCGGTTTCGCCCGCGAGTTCACGGGCGAGGCGGTCAGTCTCGGGGTCCTTGATGTTCAACGTCATGCAGCCAGTTTAGGCAGAAATCATCCCCATGAGGAAGAAGCCTCGCGAGGGTGCGACTGCTCAAACGGGCGATGACGCGTCGACCGCACCACCGAAGCGGCGGTCCCGCCGGGCATAGATCTCGATGGCGCGCCACAGATCCTTGC
>CAYPQR010000953.1:0-1002 GCA_964412865.1 uncultured Intrasporangiaceae bacterium | reverse complement strand
CACCCCTCGACGCGGCCGCCTGGCCGACTCATCCACGCATCCAAGCCTACTGCCTGCAACGGTCCCGGACTCCGGGCGTCCCGGGACACCGTTCCGCGCCGGTGGGTTCCGGACATCACCCGCGCCCCGCGAAGGGCATCCCGGTGGCCATGATGGTCAGAGAGCTCACGGTGGCCGACGGCGGCTGATTCGCCATGAAGACCACGGCGTCTCCCACCTGCTCGACGGGAAAGGAGGGCTCTGGGCGCCTGCTGCCGTCCGCCTGAAGCGCACCCGTGCCGTCCGAGAGCGAGGCGACGAGCTCGGTGGCGGCGTTGCCGATGTCGATCTGCCCGCAGGTGACGTCGAACGCCCGGCCGTCGAGACTGATCGACTTCGTCAGCCCCGAGATCGCGTGCTTGGTCGCGGTATATGCCGCCGACCGGGGCCGCGGCGTGTGAGCGGACAGCGAGCCGTTGTTGATGATCCGTCCGCCTCGCGGATTCTGCCGCTTCATCACCCGGAACGCCTCTCGAGCGCACAGCAGGGAGCCGGTCAGGTTCACGTTGACTACGTTCTCCCAGTCGTCCGCGTCGACTTGGTCGACCGCGGTCATCCCTCCGGTGATGCCGGCATTGTTGAACAACACGTCGACGCGGCCGAAGGCCCGGACGGTGCGCCGGAACAGCTGCTCGACCTCGGACGCAGAGGTGACGTCTGTCGGAACGATCAGCGCCTTCGGGTCTCCCCCGGCGGCCTCGACCAGGGGCGCCGTCCGGCGCCCGGCCAACACCACCCGGTACCCGTCGGTGAGGAACGCTCTGGCCACAGCTCGTCCGATCCCCGTTCCGGCACCGGTGACCACTGCGACGCGCGATGGTCGGTCGTTGCTCATCGTCGCCTCGATTCCGATCGTGCGGCCGGGGCGTCGGCCACCGGGCGCTGATGAGCCGGCCTCCGTCCGCGCCCCATGTGACATGGCCTCATGGTTCCAGACCGGGATGCTCCCGGTCGACGATTGCC
>CAYPQR010000952.1:0-1002 GCA_964412865.1 uncultured Intrasporangiaceae bacterium | reverse complement strand
ACCACGGTGTAGTTGCCGAACCGTTTGCGCTTCAGCACCTCATGGGTGGAGATGAGTGCGAGCTCGGGCAGGCAGGTGTGCAGACCGGCCAGAACTCTCGCCAGGTAGCGCTGATCCGGCTCGTCGGCGATGTTGAGCAGCAGCATGCCCCCGGGCCGAAGAATGCCGGCGATGCGCCCGAGCGTCGAAACGGTCGTCAGTTCGGCGGGCACGCGGCCGTCGGCATACGCGTCGAGCACGAAGACGTCTGCGGACCGCGATTTGAGGCCGTCGAGGCCGTGGAGTGCGTCGGTCGCGCGGACCCGGATGCGGTGGCCGCGCGGCAGGGGCAGCTCACGGCGCACCGCGTCGGTGAGGGCAGCGTTGGGCTCGAGCACGATCTGCGGCGATCCGGGGCGGGTGTATTGCACGTAGCGTGCAAGCGTCAGCCCGGCCCCGCCGGCATGCGTGACGGCGAGTGGGCCGGGAGGCATCGCATCGAGCGCGAGCGCGAGGTGCTGGACGTATTCGAAGGTCAGCAGGCCCGGGTCGTGCAGATCCACGTATGACTGCGGGTGACCGTCGAGCATGACCGTCACCCCGCCGCTGTCGTCGGTGACGAACGCGAACTCGTCCACGTCGGACGCCGGATCGGTCATGCGAGCAGCCTATGCCGTGTGGGAGCGCGCGCGGGCCGCGCGGTATGCGGCACGATGGACTGGCGCGATGCGCGCCGACGCGATAGGAGGACGGTATGCCCCGGCGAAGGATCGATCCGGTGGAGGGCCGTGCCGCCGTCGTCGAGTGGGCGCGCGGCCGCGAGACGGCGGGTCGCTCGGCCATCGCGACCGCCGTCCGCTACACGCTGGAGGAGCTGGGGCTGCAGGCCCCGGGCCGGTCCGTCGAGGTGCGGGTGCCGCCGTTCGGTGCCGTGCAGGTCGTCGAGGGGCCGACGCATCGCCGGGGTACACCGCCCAACGTCGTCGAAATGGCGCCGGACGTGTGGCTGCGGCTCGTCATCGG
>CAYPQR010000951.1:0-1005 GCA_964412865.1 uncultured Intrasporangiaceae bacterium | reverse complement strand
TGCAGGCACAAGCCCGAGTAGGAGACGAGGTGTTGAGTCTCCGTCTTCCTGGGAGGGCCTGTGCCTGCCGTGCCATCTTCCATCATCGAGCCGTTGTGGGGCCAGTTCGCGGCGATTCTTCCGCCGCATGTCGATGTCCACCCGCTGGGCTGTCACCGCCCGCGCATCCCGGACCGGGTGATCTTCGACAAGCTGATCCAAGTGCTTGTGCTGGGTGCCAGCTACGAGAAGATCGCCGACCGCTCCTGTTCGGCGACCACGATCCGTGGCCGCCGGGACGAGTGGATCGCCGCTGGGGTCTTCGAGCAACTGGAGCAGCTGTGTCTGGAGGCCTACGACAAGATCGTCGGTCTCGACCTGACCAATATCACCGTGGACGGGTGTCTGGTCAAGGCGCCCTGCGGTGGAGAAGCAGCCGGTAGATCCCCTGTTGACAGAGGCAAACTCGGCACCAAAAGATCCGTGATGACTGATGCGTTCGGCATCCCGATCGGGTGCGTGATCGCCCCGGCCAACCGCAACGACTCACCGCTGGGGGTACCTCCCGCTTGCGGGGGAATGCGTCCAACGTTGGAGAAGCTGGGCCGGTTCGAGCTCTGCTTCGGACTGGGCCTGCCCGAGGTGATCACGGTGCACCTGGACGCCGGCTACGACTCCGCCAAGACCAGGGAGTTGCTGGAGGAACTCGGCTGCCGTGGCGTGATCAGCGTCAAGGGATTCCCACTGCAGGCCGGCGCCCGGTGGGTCGTGGAGCGAACAAACTCCTGGCATACCCGAGGCTTCAAGAAGCTCCAGGTCTGCACCGACCGGCGGGCCGTCGTGATCGACGCGCTCATTGCGCTGGCCAATGCCGTGATCATCACCCGTCGCCTCATCCGCGTCGCCTGGACGACGCATCGCTGGGATACCCGGCCGGCCCGCCGCCCCTGACCTATCCGCGGAACCTCTAAGGAGGAGTGAGACCCCGGCCCGGAGGTGGAGTTCGGCGACTCACCCAACGGAATG
>CAYPQR010000950.1:0-1015 GCA_964412865.1 uncultured Intrasporangiaceae bacterium | reverse complement strand
TGGTGCGAGCAGCCTGCCACGATCGGTGTCACTCGGGACGTTCGATGCGCCGCGCGGCCCACCGGTGCGCCACCGCATACCCGATCCGGGCGTAGACGCCTCTGGCCACGTCATTCTCGGCATACATGCCGAGGGAGCAGATGCCTTCCGTTCGGACGGCATACCGGGTCAGCGCTGCGGTCATGGCGAGCCCCAGGTGGCGGCCTCGATGGGATGGCGCGACCGTGATGCCGCACAGGTGCGGTATGCCGCCCGCCGTGCGTTGCATGGCCGCCGCGGCGACGAGGACGCCGTCGTCGCGGGCTCCGACCCAGCGCTCACTGCGTCCCTCACCCGGCTGGGATTCGGCGGTCGGGTTGCCGATCGCATTCAGGGCGCGCACGTCGTCCGCGTCGGCCCGGTCGTCGAGGACCACCAGCTGGTCCTCCTCGGGCAGGGCCGGGGGGTCCGTCGTCGTCCACAGCCAGTCCCAGTCGCCGCCGGATCCGATCCGCATACCGTTGCTCGCGAACGCGACGCGCAGGTCGTCCTGCCTGTCGCGCTCGACACTGACCGTGTCGATGCCGGTGAGATCCATCTCGTGCGCCACGAGCCCCAGTAGCTCGCGGGTGTCCTGCTCTCGACCGATGATGTTCAGCCCCATCTGGGTGCCGGACTGACGCATGCGGCGGATGGCGACCGCATGTCCGTGGCTCACAGCCGTCTCGAAGGATGCGGGTGACACGTCGTATGCGACGAAGGGATCTTGATCGGTCCGTTCAAGGAGGTCTTGGCGGGACTCGACCGGTCGCAGGCGGAGCGTGTCTGTCACGGCATTCAGGATGTCAGACGAGGCCGGTGTAGCCGATTCCGGGCCGTCACTGCCGGCGGATAGCGTGGGACCGTGGCTGAATCACCCGATCTGTTCGCCGCCGGTCGAGCACAACAGGCATCCGCCGGCACGGACGCGCAGGTGGACGGCTCCGGTCTGCCTCCGCTCGCCGTCCGTATGCGCCCGCGCACACTCGACGAGGTG
>CAYPQR010000949.1:0-1019 GCA_964412865.1 uncultured Intrasporangiaceae bacterium | reverse complement strand
ATCGAGCGGCCGCGCGCGGCGTTTCGCTCGCCCACCATGGATCAAGGAAACGCTGGCTGGTCGAGTAGCCAGGGTGGGGTGGCTCCGTGCGGTTGGCTCCGGACTCCTGGCACAGCATGCAGTGGCTCATGATCTGACCTCGTCGCGGGAGCGGGTCTCCTGGAGGATGTGGCGGTCGATGCCCGAGCCCAGGCTGCGCAGCAGGTCGAGCAGCAGGCCGACCACGATCAGATAGACGCCCACATCGAAGAAGGCGGACGTGACCAGGTGGAATTCGCCGAGCAGCGGCAGGTGTATGTCGACGAGCGCGCTCTGCAGGACGGCTCCGCCGAAGGCGAGCGGCGCCAGGCCCGACAGTGTGGCGATGAACAGTCCGAGACCCATGAGCGCACCGGCGTCGACGGGTGCCGCCTCGTCGAGTTCGTAGCGTCCGGCCGCGAGGTAGCGCACGACGAGGGCGAGCCCGGTCACCAGGCCGGCGGCGAATCCGCCTCCCGGCGCGTTGTGTCCGGAGAGCAGCAGATAGATCGAGAAGACGACGATGGTGTGGAAGATCAGCCGGGTGATGACCTCGAAGATGATGGAGCGCCGCTCCGGCGGGAGGGTGTGGCCGCCGGGGATCCAGGTGGGTATGCCGCCGGCGACTTCTCGCGCTCGGCGGATGGCGGTCGAGCGGCTGCCGATGAAGACCAGGCTCGCCACGCCGGTGGCGGCCGCGACCAGCACGGCGATCTCGCCCATGGTGTCCCAGGCGCGGATGTCGACGAGGGTGACGTTGACGATGTTGCGGCCGCCACCGAAGCTGAGGGCCTTCGGCGGGAACGCCTTCGAGATCGGGGTCGCCGTGCGTGCTCCGGTGGCGACCAGCATCGCCGCGGCCACGACGACGGCGACGAGGGTGCCGATCGCCATCCGCCCGTAGCGCCCTCTGGTGAGCGGGCGGTCGGTGAAATAGGCCGGAAGGCGGCGCATGACGAGCACGAACACCACCAGGCTGACCGTCTCGACGAGCACCTGGG
>CAYPQR010000948.1:0-1019 GCA_964412865.1 uncultured Intrasporangiaceae bacterium | reverse complement strand
AGGTAGACATGTCGCACAATGACCCATACGACCCGAACGCGGGCCAGGAGCGGCCGCCCCAGTATGGCCAGGAACAGCCCCAGCAAGGTGCCTACGGTCAGCAGACCCCGCAATACGGTCAGCAGCAGGGCGGCTACGGCCAGACGCCGCAATATGGCCAGCAGTCCCCATACGGTCAGCAGCCGCAGCAGGGCGGCTACGGTCAGGCTCCCCAGTACGGCCAGCCGGCGTACGGTCAGCAGCAGCCCCAACAGGGCAACGACCCATACGGGCAACAACAGGGTTACGGGCAATACAGCCAGGCGCCGCAGGGCTACGGTCAGTATGGCCAGCAGGGCTACGACCAGCAGCCCGGCTACGACCAGTACCAGTACGGCGCCTACGGCAACCCGTATCAGCCGCTGACCGCCCAGCGCGACTATGCCGGGTGGGGCAGCCGCGTCGGCGGCTACCTGATCGATGCTCTGGTCGCACTTCCCGGCCTGATCATCTACGGCATCGGTATGGGCATCTTCTTCGGCACGGCCGACACGACCACCGATCCCTACTCGGGCGCCACCACCATGAGCGGCGGCAGTCCGGCCGGGATCGTTGTCGCCGTGATCGGCATCCTGATCGCGATCGGTATCCAGATCTGGAACCGTTGGATCCGCGGCGGCAAGACCGGTCAGACCATCGGCCGCAAGACGGTCGGCATCACGATGGTGAGTGAGACGACCGGTCAGCCGATCGGCGCCGGCATGGCGTTCGTGCGCGACATCTGCCACGCCGTCGACTCGCTCATCTGCTACATCGGCTGGCTGTGGCCGCTGTGGGACGACAAGCGCCAGACGCTCGCCGACAAGATCGTCGGCACGGTCGTGGTCCGCTCCCCGAAGTAGCCCCGGGCCGGTCGAGTAGCTCCGATGCGACGAAGGAGCAAGGAGCGTATCGAGACCTGCGAGCCAGCGCTGCCAACTGGCCTGGCAACGTGACTTACGAGGTCTCGATACGCCGCTCGCTCGTCCCTCGCATCGCGC
>CAYPQR010000947.1:0-1021 GCA_964412865.1 uncultured Intrasporangiaceae bacterium | reverse complement strand
AGGTAGAAGCGCCGAGGCTTCATCGCCGTACGCGATCCACTCGGCGTCACCCTCACCGGCAAGCAGTTCGCAGAACACGCACCCAAGCACCATGTATCGCAGTATCGCAGAACGCGATTGCAGGGAACCTGTACGGACGAGGGCGTCAGTTGGTGCGGCTTACCGAGCAGGATGGCGCGAGTTGGCGGCGTCGCAAGTCGTGTGCCCACTGGGAGACAACGTTGCTTTCGAATCGGAGAAACGGCACAACCAGCAGGACGCGACTCGGTAGGGTCAGCGAATGGAGTCGGAAGTAGGTGTCTGCGGTCTAGTTCCTGGGGATCGACGTCTGGCCGAGATCACTGCGAACGCCCGGGCTCGCGAAGCGGATCGTGCGGTGCTTCTCAACACTCTGGTCGTTGCCGAGGAAGCTGGGGAGGCGGTGCAGAAGATCCGGCGGTATCTCGGTCTGGCCCGCTCGACGGCGACCGAGGAGGAGGTGGCTGAAGAGCTTGCTGACGTCGTCATCTCAGCGGCCGTGACCGCTGGCCTGATGGGGATCGATATCGTCGAAGCGGTCGACACAAAGCTGACCAGGATCATCGACCGGGGCGGCCGGTAGCCCTCCGGGAGGTATCCACGGTCGCACTGACATGTGTCTCCGCCTCATCCTGGCTGGTGGCGCGACCCGTGCCAGTCACGTTCGGTGTTGATCGCGATCTTGTCGCGAGCGGCCTTCTCCACATCGATCCCGGCACCGTTGGCCAGGGCGCAAAGATTCCAGATGACGTCGAAGATTTCGTATCCCAGCGCGGTTCGTGCGGCGTCGAGGTCTTCGGTGTCGGCGTCGCGCAGGGCGATCACAGCGTCGGCGACCTCGCCCACTTCAGACGTGATGTGCAGCATCCGGGCTGGGGCGTCCGTTTCCCAGCCGTGCTGTGCGCTGAGTTGACGGGCGTTCTGGCAGATCTCATCGAGTGTCATACGGTGACGGTAGGACGTCGTCGATCCTCGCTCTCCGTGGCATGGTGAAGGCCCTGGT
>CAYPQR010000946.1:0-1021 GCA_964412865.1 uncultured Intrasporangiaceae bacterium | reverse complement strand
TGGAGACGCCTCCTCGACAACTGATCCTTTCGCTCTTCGGCCTGTATGCCCGCGACCAGGGCAACTGGCTGCCGGTGAGCGGCCTGATCGCGCTCATGGCGGATCTCGGTGTCGACTCGGCGGCGGTGCGCTCGTCGGTGTCACGCCTGAAGAAGCGCGGCATGCTGCAGTCGCGACACCGGGACGGCCAGGCCGGCTACGCGCTCGCGGACGGCACCGTCGAGGTGCTGCGCGCGGGAGACCGGAGGATCTGGTCACGGCCCCGGGCGACCGCCGCCGACGGCTGGCTGACCGTCGTGTTCTCTGTGCCCGAATCGGAGCGCGCCAAGCGGCATGCGCTGCGCGCCCTCCTCACGCAGCTCGGGTTCGGCACCGCCGCGCCCGGCGTGTGGATCGCGCCCGGCGTGGTCTATGACGAGACGCTCGCGGTGCTGCGCCGCCAGGATCTGGCGACCTACACCGAACTCTTCCGCGGCGAATACCTCGGCGTCGAGGACCTGTCGTCCCGGGTCGCGCAATGGTGGGATCTGGAGTCGCTGCGGCAGTTGTATGCCGAGTTCACCCGGGCATACCGCCCGGTCCGGGAACGCACCGAGGATCTGACCGACACGCGCGATGCGTTCGCCGCCTACGTGCCGATGCTCACGGCCTGGCGGCGGCTGCCCTACCTCGACCCGGGCCTGCCGCTGGAATGCCTCCCCACGGGCTGGGAGGGCGTCGAGGCCGGCGAGCTGTTCGGTGCGCTCGACCGCCGGCTGCGCCCGGAGGCCGCCGACCACGCGCACGCCGTGCTGCGCGCCTGACGCGCGAGGAGTCACTCGGCGACCGTTGTGGCCTGGACCTCAGTGGCAGGGCCACGCGACTGTCCGGCACAATGAGGGGCATCAGTCGCCGATCCGAATAGGTGAAATATGACCACCACGCATGGCACGGACCAAGCCTCTCTTCTCGACCAGTCGCTGACCGAGGTCGATCCGGAGATCAAGGCGGCGTTGGATGCGGAGCTTTCTCGGCAGCAGTC
>CAYPQR010000945.1:0-1021 GCA_964412865.1 uncultured Intrasporangiaceae bacterium | reverse complement strand
TTGGGGTGATCCACCGACTTGGCGAAGACGGTGCCCACGACCTGACCCGACGGCGACAGCAGCGGACCCCCGGAGTTGCCGGGCTGCACCTCGCCGCGGAACGAATACACCATCCGGTCCACACCGGGATTGCCGTAGATGTCGGCGCCGCGGGCGTCCAGCACGGCCCTCACCCGCGCCGCGCCCACGTGGTATGGGCCGCCGCGCGGGAACCCCGCCACCACGACGGCATCGCCGTGGGAGCGGCCGGCACCGGTCGGCAGCGGCTTCGCCGTCAGCCCGGGCACGGCGAGCACCGCGACGTCTCGTTTCGGGTCGAAGACGACCGTCGTCGCCCGCAGCGCGGGCCCGGTGCCGCCGACCCGCACGCTCGGATGATCGACACCCGCGACGACGTGCGCGTTCGTCACCACCCGGTGGGGCGCGGCGACCCAGCCGCTGCCCTCCTGCCCCTGTGCGCACGACGTGGCGACACCCGTCACCTTCACGATCGAGGCGGCCGCCGCCTCGATGCCACGGCCTCGGGTCACCCGATCGTCGGGCGGGTCGACCGGCTGCAGCGGCTCGGCCTGCACCCCCGCGAACACCCGTGGGAAGCCCTGCTGATCGAGCATGCGCTGTGCGCCGGCGATCACCTGATCGGCCTGCATCGGCATGGCTCGGTCGATCGTCTGCAGCACGCGGGAGCCCGAGACGGCCCGCGCCGCCGAGGCGGGCAGCACGCCGCCCACCGCACCGGCGAGGAACCAGGCCAGGGCCGCCGTGACCACAATCGACATGGCGGCGCCGAGCACGGAGTCCAGCACGCGAGCCGGGCGCACCCGCACCAGCGCACGCAACCTGAGGCCCGCCATACCGCCGATGCTCTGGCCGATCGCGGCGATCGCCAGCACACCGACGATCAGGACGAGCCCCCACCCGAGGGCGACCTGATCGGGTGTCAGCCACTGATCCAGCAGGTGCGGCAGCAGCCACAATCCGAGCAGGCCACCGCCCAGGAACCCCGCAAGGGACAGCGCGC
>CAYPQR010000944.1:0-1022 GCA_964412865.1 uncultured Intrasporangiaceae bacterium | reverse complement strand
GTCATGGAGAGCGCGGGTCAGGACCAGGCGATGCACCGCATCGACTACATCCCGCACCCCGACGAGACCTACCGCGCGATCTGCCACCAGATCTTCGGCGAACGCGGCGTGCGCCGGCGCGAGGACGAGCGGCACCGGACCCCACCGGACCACCCTGACGACGCGGCCTGGCCCGAGGAGCCCGAGCTCATCGAGGAAGCCGACACGGCCGACGATCCGCCCGAGGCGGACCCCACAGACATCCCGCTGCACCGTTACGGCGCCTACCTGGGGCAGGACGAACCGAAGCGCACCAGCAAGCTGCGTCACCGCATCCTGCGCCGCCCGCGCCCCTCCGGCGACAAGCCGCTGGAATACTACGAGGGCGACCCGGGATGGACGGTCAGCAACGAGGACGCCTCCTCGCCGCAG
The DNA here is from genome assembly GCA_964412865.1 of uncultured Intrasporangiaceae bacterium. Lineage (GTDB taxonomy): Bacteria > Actinomycetota > Actinomycetes > Actinomycetales > Dermatophilaceae > Leekyejoonella. The sequence continues at coordinate 611 of CAYPQR010000944.1, read as the reverse complement.
CGGGTGCATTACCGCCGCCGGGCCCACCCGGAGGATCAGCCGTAGCGCCGGATGAGCCGACGGCTCCCCCTGTGCGGACGCCGGACACCGCGCTGCGATACTTCGCGGTGAACACACTCACCACCGTCACCGACCACTTCGCCCAGGAGGAACGTCATGACCGTCCGACCCATCACGATCATCGGGCACAAGGCGCTCCATCAACCCACCAAGAAGGTCAAGGAAGTCACCGAGACGACGCGCGAACTGGTGAACGACATGTTCGACACGCTCGAGGCCGCCAACGGCGCGGGGCTGGCCGCGAACCAGGTCGGCGTGCGCCAGCGCATCTTCGTCTTCGACTGCGAGGACGGCGCCGGAGTGAAGCACCGCGGCTACGTCATCAACCCGGTGATCGAGCGTGGGCCGATCGCACCCGGCGACCCCGACCCCGAGGACGGGCTCGAGGGCTGCCTGTCGGTGCCCGGCGAGTCGTTCCCGACCGCCCGGGCCACCTGGGCCAGGGTCACCGGCACCGACCTCGACGGCAACGAGGTGGTCGTGGAGGCCGAGGGCGGCACGCTCGCGCGCTGCCTCCAGCACGAGACCGACCACCTCGACGGCAAGCTCTA
>CAYPQR010000943.1:0-1024 GCA_964412865.1 uncultured Intrasporangiaceae bacterium | reverse complement strand
GCGACGACGATCTCGCGCTCGCGCGCGCGGTCTTCGAGACGGTGGGTCAGGTGGTCGAAGTCCCCGAGGAGCAGATCGACGCGCTGTCGACCATCTCGGGCTCGGGCCCGGCATACGTCTTCTACCTCATCGAGGAGTTCACGCGCGCTGCGATCGACAAGGGGTTCAGCCCCGAGCAGGCTGCGACGCTCGTCGAGGGCACGTTCGCCGGCGCCACCGAGCTGCTCACGCAGTCGGATAAGACGCCTGAGGAGCTCCGCATCAACGTGACCAGCCCGAAGGGGACGACCGAGAAGGCGGTTGAGGTGCTGCAACAGGCCGGGCTGCACGAGACGTTTGCCCGCGCGACGGATGCCGCTCTCGCACGCGCTCGGGAGCTCGCCGCCGGGGACTGACAGCCTGCTGGGAGCACGTCACCGGCCGTTTACCGCGGATTTGTACCGTGGCCTCATGCGCGAGATCGTCACGGCACTCCAGGCCGAGGTCGACCGTCTGCCGACGGGAGCACGGCTGCCCAGCGAGCACGAGCTCATGGCGCGCTTCGGCGCCAGCCGCAGCACGGTGCGGCGAGCGATCGAGCAGCTCGAAGCGCGCTTTCTCGTGCGACGTGTGCACGGCTCCGGCACCTACGTGCATCGTCGGATCGACTATCTCGTGTCCGCGGGTCTCGCGCCGTCGCTGCACGCCACGATTGAGAGAACAGGCGCGACAGCACGGACCATCCTCCTCGACGCGCGAACAGAACCCGCACCTGAGACCGTAGCGGAGCGACTCAACGTCGACGTGGCGACACCGTGCACGCGGCTCCTCCGTGCGGGGCACATCGACGACGAGCCCGCGACCTGCGTCGAGGAGTGGCTGCCACCGGGCATCCTCGATTACGCCGAAGTGAGCCTGCGCGCCATCGAATCGCTCGCTGAGATTCTGCGGGCCTCCGAGCGCGACCCCGTACGTTCCTGGTCCCGCGTGTCGACCGAGTTTCCCTCGCGCACGCCGGCGAGGTCTTCGTCGGCTTCATGCAGGG
>CAYPQR010000942.1:0-1028 GCA_964412865.1 uncultured Intrasporangiaceae bacterium | reverse complement strand
CCGGCATCCAGCTGCAACACATGCGCAAGGGCACCATGCGCGACGAGGACTGGACGAAGCTCGCCGCGACGATGGGTCGTGTGGCGGATGCGCCGCTGTTCATTGATGATTCGCCCAACATGTCACTGATGGAGATCCGCTCGAAGTGCCGCCGGCTCAAAGAGCGCAACAACCTGCGCCTGGTGATCATCGACTATCTGCAGCTGATGACCAGCGGCAAGCGGGTCGAATCGCGCCAGCAGGAGGTCTCGGAGTTCTCTCGCGCGCTGAAGCTGCTCGCCAAGGAGCTCGAGGTGCCGGTCATTGCGATCTCCCAGCTCAACCGTGGCCCTGAGCAGCGCACCGACAAGCGTCCGCAGATGAGCGACCTTCGTGAAAGTGGATCGATCGAGCAGGATGCCGACATGGTGATCCTGTTGCACCGAGAAGACTCGTATGACAAGGAATCCGAGCGGGCCGGTGAGGCCGATCTGATCGTGGCCAAGCACCGCAACGGCCCGACGGACACCATCACCGTTGCATTCCAGGGGCACTACAGCAGGTTCACGAATATGGCGCAGAACTTCTGAGGGCTGACTACGAAGTCGGAAGCCATCACCGCCAAACCGTCAGTTGACGTATGCGCAGGCCCCAATTCGGCTGTCGCGAACCAGCGCGTTGATCGACGCGCTCTGCCCGACCGGACGGTTCAGCCCGGCTCGGGAGCGGGCCAACCGCGGCACATACGGCGCGGTCTGCCCGCTCCCGGCTATGCAGCATCCGAAAGAGTGTGCAGGGCGCGGCATATGCGACGCGGCCTGCCCGCTGTCGGGTCGTGTAGCCGGCAAGGGCGGGCAGGACGCGCTCCGGCCGCCCGACCCCTTCCGGTGCGCGCCGCACGAGATCCTCTCGTGAACACTGTCGCTGCGGTGTCGCTGGTGGTCGACGGCGCGGTCACTGTCACGACCAACAGGCGTCGATTCAATCGATATGTCCGTACCCCGGTCAGGGCGAGAGCGTCACCGTCCAGGTCGACGTCCAAGCCCGAC
>CAYPQR010000941.1:0-1029 GCA_964412865.1 uncultured Intrasporangiaceae bacterium | reverse complement strand
ACCTACGTCGCTGCGACCAGCACCGCGATCGATGCCCGCACGAAGGCGGTCGCTTCCGGCGAGCTCGGCCCCAGGTCGACGCCGTTGCGCTGCGCATCCAGCGCCGCGTCCACCACCGGATCACCGCCTTTGTGGTCCCGCCACCATCGGGCGCCCGCCACCTTCGACAGCAGCATCCCGTCGACGGCGTAGGCGACGGCCCGGCATGCGTTGAGCACGGCATACCGCTGGTCGGCGTGCGCAAGGCCCCACCGGAGTTCGCCCGCGAGGTAGGCGAGCAGGTCGCGGCGGTCCACGGGACCGAACACGTCGTCGGGGCTCGGACCGACGATCGCAATTCCGCTCTGGCGAGTCACCGCATAGTGCGCGATCAGGTCCGGATCCCCTTCGCCCTCATCGAAGCTCAAGACATCGGGAGCAGCCACATGAAGCCGGAACCCCCACGGAGGCCGGGCTCGCCGAGCGGCGCCGGCAGATACGACGGACAACTCCAGCGGGAAGGGCGTCGAGAGATCCAGCAGCCCCCGACCGAGCCCGACCCAGTCCGCCTCGCCGTTGGCGACGACGAGGATGTCCAGGTCCGACGTCGGCATGAAGCCGCCGAGCGCCGCCGACCCGTGCACATAGACCCCGGCCATGTCCAGGCCGCCTGAGGCGCACAACCGGGCCACCGCCCGCGCCTGCTGCGTCCACGCGCCCTGGCCGGCCATCGCGCCAGTCTATCCGGCGGCCACGCCGCGAGAGTCGGTCAGCGGCGGGCGAGTTGGTCGGTATGCCGCGCACTCCGCTGAGGACGATCCGTCACCCAGATCGGTATGACGCCGCGCACCACCTCGGTGCCATCGGCTAGGGTCCCGGTGACGTCGACGGGCACCTCGCACGGGCGTGTCTGCTCCCAGTCGGACGGATCCGTCGTGGCCGCGCACGAGACATCGCCGGTGACCTTCGCGAGGTAGTCGAGCCTGATCCCGCGAGGGATCCAGCGCGCGTCGTCGGGCACCGTGGCCTCTGCGAGGAGGCCCATCGCCG
>CAYPQR010000940.1:0-1031 GCA_964412865.1 uncultured Intrasporangiaceae bacterium | reverse complement strand
AGATCGACGGCGCCATCGCCACCGGAGGGTTCGACCTCTTCCTGCACACCCAGGCTCCGCCCGGATCCGGGCTGGGATCCTCCAGCGCCGTCATGGTGTCGGTGATCGGGCTGGTGGCCCAGCACTGCGGCCTCGACCTCACGCCGTATGCCGTGGCCGAGCTGGCATACCGTCTCGAGCGCGAGGACCTGGGCATCCCGGGTGGCTCGCAGGACCAGTACGCGGCGGCGTTCGGCGGTTTCAACTACCTCGAGTTCCGGCCCGACCAGGTGATCGTCAACCCCTTGCGCGTCCGCGACGCGACGGTGCACGAGCTCGAGCACAACATGTTGCTGGCGTTCACCGGCCGCACGAGGGTCAGCGACCACATCATCGACGATCAGCGGCAGCGCTACGAGACCGGCAACGCGCAGGCCCTCGAGGGGCTTCGTGCGCAGCGCGAGCTGGCCGAGCAGATGAAGGTGGCACTCGTGCGCGGCGAGGTCGACGCCTTCGGGAGTCTGCTCGGGCAGGCGTGGCAGGAGAAGCGCAAGATGTCGTCGCGGATCTCGACGCCGCTGATCGACGAGGCCGTCGAACTGGCCCTGAAGGCAGGCGCGCTCGGTGGCAAGGTCACCGGGGCCGGTGGTGGCGGGCACATGGTCTTCGTCTGCGAGTTCGAGCGCAAACACGTCGTCGCGGAGGCGTTGCTCGGGCTGGGGCTCACGATCTCGGAGGTGACGTTTTGCAAGAGCGGGATGGTCACGTGGCGGGCCCGAGGATGAGCACGCCGCAGCAGTCGCCGCTCGCCGGCAGGACTCCGGCGCAGATCGGGTCGTTGCTGGACGAACGGCGCCGGATGGCGACCGACTCCTGGCGCGACCTGGTGGCCGCGCTCGACGACGACGCCCTGACCCGCCGGGTCGATGCCGCCGGCGCGGCCCTGGTCGGGGCGTTGGCGCGGGGCGGGGCCCTGCTGGTCGCGGGCAACGGTGGGTCGGCGGCCATGGCCGGGCACATCGCCGCCGAATTCCTGGGCAAGTGCATCTGCG
>CAYPQR010000939.1:0-1032 GCA_964412865.1 uncultured Intrasporangiaceae bacterium | reverse complement strand
TGAGCAGGCTCGGGCGGGGGATCACGGTGCGCCCGTCACGGCCGGGCGGGGCGTGCTGCGCGGCGTCGTGAGCACCACGCCGACGACGTCGAGGCTGCCGGGGTCGACCGCAGGGCGGACGACGGCGGTGGCGCCGAGCTGGCCGTGGTCGGGGTCGACGGAGGTCACGGTGCCCACCGGGACGCCGGGGACGAAGGGTCGGTCGGCGACGCTGCCGAGGGTCGTGACCTGGTCGCCGACGTGGACGGAGCCCGGTCCGACGAGGGTGAGGGTGAGGTCGCCGGGCTTGCGCGGGGGCAGTCCGGGAGTGGGCTCGGAGGAGACCGAGCCGAGCCGGTGGCCCGGGCCGACGCGCACGCCGACGGTGACGTCGCGGTCGCCGAGCACGAGGACGTCGCAGGTCCACGGCGCGACCGAGACGACCCGGCCGACCAGTCCGTCGGCGCTGATCACGGTGCGGTCCTTGGCGACGCCGTCGCGTGCGCCGACGTCGAGGGTGATCCGCCTCGTGCGCTCGGGGGTGCCGACCGCCGAGGTGGCGACGACCCGAGCGGGCACGAGCCGCCGGCCGCGTGCCGACGGGGACCGGACGAGAGCCGCCTCGCCGCGCGCGTCCCGCAGCTGCTCGCGGCTCGCCCGCAGCTCGCTCTCCAGCTCGTCGCGCTGCTGGGTCAGTCGCGTCACCCGGGGTGCCTGGTCGGGCTTCAGCGCGCGCTGCACCGGGCCGACGACGGTCGCGGCGGCCTCGCGCACCGGGTCGGTGAGCGCCGGACGCGACAGGTCGACGCCGAGCACCACGACGGTGGCCGCGACCAGCCCCGCCACCCACCTCCCGCGGGGAATCATCGTGAGGTTCCGGCCCTCATCCGGGCACCAAACCTCACGAAGATTCCCCGGGGCAGGTGGAGGTATGCGGAGTGGCCGGGTCGGGCGAGCGGCGTGCAGCGGAGAGCGGGGCGCGTGAGAGAGGCCACGGCGTCAGTACTGGCGGTTGCCGACGAGGACGCGTTCGAGGGAGCGGAACTCCTCGAT
>CAYPQR010000938.1:0-1034 GCA_964412865.1 uncultured Intrasporangiaceae bacterium | reverse complement strand
GCCCGACGGCGCCGATGCTGAGCACGCGCAGCAGCCGGAAGAACGTGTCGAGCACACCCTTTTCGTTGCTGACGGCCTCGACGCCCGGCGAGCCGCTGAACGCGCTCACGACATCGCCGTACCGCTGCGGGTCGGAGAGTTTGACGCGGAACGACGACGGCATCGCGTCGGGCCCGATCTGCGAGACGTAGGGGCTGTTCTTGAACTGCTTCGTGAAGCGCTGGTATGCCTGCTGCGAACTCTCGTAATAGACCTTCTCGACCAGCGGGCGCATGCTGTCGAGATCCCGCTTGATCTGGGCCCGTTGCGCCGGTGTCACCTTGCCGTCGGCGCACGACGGCACGCTGCCGGAGTGGGCGGTGCACAAGAAGATCGAGACCTCGACCTTGTCATACCAATACCCCTTCGCCAGCGAGACCTCCCGCTGCGCGAGGAGCCCGGCGCCGAGAAAGAACAGGGAGATCATCGACACGAGCACGACCGAGATGATCATGGATGCGCCGCGGCGCAGGCCGTTGCCGACCTCGCCCAGGATGAACTGGATTCGCACGTCAGGCCTCGCTCTCAGCCGGCATCGGCGTCGCGACCGTCCTGCCGGTCGAACCAGTCGTCTCCTCGCAGATATCCGCCTTGCTGCTCGTCACGAATGAGCGCACCATCACCCAGTTCCAACACTCGCTTCTTGAAGTCGTCGACAATGCTTTGGTCGTGGGTCGCCACCAGCACGGTGGTGCCCGTCTTGTGGATCCGGTCGAGCACGTGCACGATCTCCCGGCTGATCTCGGGGTCGAGGTTGCCGGTCGGCTCGTCGGCGAGCAGGATCGCCGGCTTCTTGACGACGGCTCTCGCGATCGCGACGCGCTGTTGCTCGCCGCCGGAGAGTTCGTGCGGCAGCCGCTTGGCCTTGCCCTCCAGGCCGACCAGTTCCAGGGTCTCGGGCACCAGCTGCTTGATCCGATGCCGTTTGGCGCCGAGGACGCGCATCACGAAGGCGACGTTCTGATAGACGGTCTTGCCCTCGAGCAGGCGGAAGT
>CAYPQR010000937.1:0-1035 GCA_964412865.1 uncultured Intrasporangiaceae bacterium | reverse complement strand
ACCACCGCTCTCGCCGGCTCCACCGAGGCCGCGCAGTTCTAACCACCCCACAAAGTTCTCCGGTCGCAAGCTCCCTCCGATACTTTGCGGGGACCCCCGGGACAAACACCACCCCACAAAGTTCTGCGGCCACACACCACCTGAGGCCCCGCGATCACCTGGCTCCGGTCGCGGGGCCCAGGGTTCCCTTTCCCACATCTTCACCTCGCCCACCGCCGACGTGGACGACCCATCGTCAGGAGGAATGACATGCGCGACCTGCACAAGGCACCCAAGATCCGCGGCACCATGCATCCGCGGTTCGACCAGATCCTCACCCCTGAGGCGATGGCCTTCGTCGCCCGCCTCGACGGGGCGTTCGCCGGTCGCCGCGCCGACCTGCTCGCCGCACGCCGCGAGAAGGCCCGCGCGATCAATGCCGGCGCCGACCTGCAGTTCCGGCCCGACACCGAACACATCCGCGCCGACGCCGGCTGGCAGGTCGCCGCCCCTGCGCCCGGGCTGGAGCGCCGGCGCTGCGAGCTCGTCGCGCCCGCCACACGCAAAATGGCCGTGCACGCGCTCAACTCGTCCGCCGACGTGTGGCTGGCCGACCTCGAGGACGCCACCGCCCCCTCGTGGAAGAACATGATCGACGGTCAGATCAACCTGTATGACGCCGTGCGGGGCACGCTCTCCTACCGGTCGTCGGACGGGTCCGAACAGACCGTGTCCGGTCCGACTCCCACCATCATGATGCGACCGCGCGGCTGGCACCTGTGTGAGAAGCACATCAGCATCGACGGCCGGCCGATCTCCGCGTCGTTCGTCGACTTCGGACTCTACTTCTTCCACAACGCTCAGCGCCTCATCGACGACGGATCGGGCCCCTACTTCTATCTGCCGAAGATCGAGTCGCGGGAGGAGGCCGCGCTGTGGAACGACGTGTTCGTCTTCGCCCAGGAGCAACTCGGCATCCCACGCGGCACCATCCGTGCCACGGTGCTGATCGAGACGGTCGGCGCCGCCTTCGAGATGGACGAGATCCTCTACGAG
>CAYPQR010000936.1:0-1035 GCA_964412865.1 uncultured Intrasporangiaceae bacterium | reverse complement strand
CCATCTCCGGCCCCTCACTGCGTGGGCCTTCGGTCGCGGCCCGCATGGACCGCCTGCCCATCACCCCGTTGCATGTCAAGGCGACCATCGTGATCGGGCTCGGCTTGTTCTTCGACATCTACGAGATCTTCCTGTCCGGCACGCTCAGCAGCGTCCTGAAGGAGCAGTTCGGCCTCGGTGGCAATGGACTCACGTGGCTGCTGGCCTCGGCGTTCCTGGGAATGTTCCTCGGTGCCGTCACGATCGGGCGTATCGCCGACCGCCTCGGCCGGCGGCGCGCTTTCCTGCTGTCGCTGGCGATCTACTCGGTCTTCACGGTGCTGGCCGCGTTCAGCCCGAACGTCTGGATGCTCGTGCTGTGCCGTTTCATCGCCGGTTTCGGCATCGGCGCCGAGCCGCCCGTGTCCGATGCCTACCTGGGTGACATCCTGCCGCCGAGAAAGCGCGGCCTGTTCACCGGCATCGCCTACACGGTGTCCTTCGTCGGCGTGCCGGTCGTCGGCTTCCTCGGCCACTGGCTGGTGCCGCTCAGTCCGCTCGGGATCGACGGCTGGAGATGGCTGTTCGTGATCGGTGCGCTCGGCGCGGTCATCGTGTTCGTCCTTCGCACGGGGCTCCCCGAGTCGCCCCGCTGGCTCGCGGCCGCGGGTCGCGAGGACGAGGCGGATGCGCTGGTGCTCCGGTTCGAGCGTGAGGCCCGCGAGCGCGGCCTCGAGCTGCCCGAGCCGTCCACCGACACGCCCCCGACGACCAAGGGCGCCGATGCGGCGGAGTTGTTCAAGGCTCCCTACGCGCGACGCACCTGGATGATGGTGGTCTTCCAATTCCTGCAGAGCTGGGGGTATTACGGCTTCGGCACGCTGGTCCCCCTGGTCCTGGCGGCCCGCGGCTTCGACATCGTGACGAGCCTCGGCTTCCTCGCGGTGATCTTCATCGGGTATCCCGTCGGGTCGCTCCTGTCGCTTCCGATCATCGAGCGCGTCGAGCGCAAATACCTCGTGGTCGGCTCGGCGCTCGCCATGGCGGTGTGCGGCA
>CAYPQR010000935.1:0-1037 GCA_964412865.1 uncultured Intrasporangiaceae bacterium | reverse complement strand
AGGCGAGATCGCACTTTCTGTCCTCATCCGGCCGCGAGATCGCACTTCCGGGGCTAAAAAACGAAAATAGGGCCAAGTATTGCGATCTCGGCGAATCGAGGTCGTCCGGCTGGGCGGGACGGGCAGGTCATACGGTTGGCGCCGCACTGTGTTGCCGTTCATTGCGCAACGTGTTTCGCGACGTGCGCCTCTGCCAATCCTCGAGCCGCGTCGTGCATCGAAATGCCGAGAACAGTTCTCGCAGCGCATCACTGACACGTGCGCTGTTGACCGTGGGAAGCTTCCGCCAAGTGCCGGCCTTCGACAACTACCTTCGACACGTCGCTGGCCGCCTCGCCCATGGCCGGGTCATGCGCGATGATGGCGGCATGGTGCCGATGCATCAGGCTGCGGCCGCGATTCTCGTGCGGGACCAGTGTGGCTCGGTGCTGATGGTCGCGACGGCATACAGGGATGCGCTCGTGCTGCCCGGGGGCGTCATCGAGCGGGATGAGTCACCCGCCGCGGCCGCAGCCCGGGAGGTGCGCGAGGAGACGGGTTTGACCATCGTGCCGACTCGACTGCTGGTGGTCCAGCACCTGCCTGCCGGTGAGGACGGCGGCTCGGGTCTTCGCTTCGTATTCGACGCCGATCCTGTCGCGAAGGATATTCCGGTGACCCCGCAGCCCGACGAAGTGACCGAGCTGCTCTGGTTGACACCGGAGGCTGCGGTCGCGCGGCACACACGCCGGGGGCGGCGCCGCCTCCAAATGGCGCTGCAGGCCCAAGCGACCTCCGCCTGCTTCTATCTCGACGGCACGTTTGTCCTCCCGGCCGGCGAACTCGGCGTGACCAGCTGATCGGAATCCTGGTCGTCGCATCGGGCGATGGGCGTTATCGGGTTCGGCATAGGACCGGACCTGACCGGCAGGGGCGCGAAGAGGGGTTTCGTAGCCGCGCCGTGCGCGCCGGTGGGCGGCTGGATCGTGCGTTGACGACGGACGCGGGCGGGTCGCGACGATAGAGTCGCTGCGTGACGACCGACCGCTCTCACATCC
>CAYPQR010000934.1:0-1040 GCA_964412865.1 uncultured Intrasporangiaceae bacterium | reverse complement strand
GGCCGGCCCGCACAAGATCCAGGGGCTCGGCGCCAACTTCGTGCCGGAGATCCTCGACACCACCGTCTATGACGAGGTCATCGACGTGGGCGCCGACCAGGCGTTCGAGTGGGCCCGGAAGGCGGCCCGGCAGGAGGGCCTGCTGGTCGGCATCTCCTCGGGCGCCGCGCTCGCCGCCGCCGACGAGGTCGCCCGCCGGCCGGAGAACGCCGGCAAGACCATCGTGGTCATCATCCCCTCGTTCGGCGAGCGCTACCTGTCGACGCCGCTCTTCGAGGGCCTGGTCGATTAGGAGCCCGGGATGAGTCACTTCCTGTCACTGGTCGGCGTGCCGCGCAAGCGAGGCGTCGGCGCGGTGAACCGCGTCATGGACGTCGTGCGCACCGACCTGGACGCCGCCATCGCACGCGACCCGGCCGTCGACACCCGGCTGGAGATGTTCCTCGCGTCGCCCGGGCTGCACGCGATCTGGGCGCACCGCCTCTCGCACCGTATGTGGCGGCGCGGCGGGCGCTGGCGGCTTCCCGCCCGTCTGATCTCGCAGGCCATGCGCTCGGTGACCGGCATCGAGATCCACCCGGGGGCGACCATCGGTGACCGGTTCTTCATCGACCACGGCATGGGCGTCGTGATCGGTGAGACCGCCGAGGTCGGCGACGACGTGATGCTCTATCACGGGGTGACGCTGGGCGGCCGCTCGCTGGCCCGCGTGAAGCGGCATCCGACGGTCGGTGACGGCGTCACCATCGGCGCCGGGGCGAGGGTGCTCGGACCGGTGGAGATCGGCTCCAAGGCGCAGATCGGCGCCAACGCCGTCGTGGTGAAGGACGTGCCGGACGGCGCCGTCGCGACGGGCATACCGGCCAAGGTGCGCTTCCCGGGGCGCCGCTCGGAGGATGACTTCTACACCGACCCGGCCCTTTGGATCTGACGCCCCGGCGAGAGCGCGCCGTGCGCCCGGTTATCCGCCTGCGGCCCCGGACGTCTGGTCGTCCCGCCGGTCCATGAGGTGCCGTCGCTCTGCGGCGTCGTGCGTCAGT
>CAYPQR010000933.1:0-1041 GCA_964412865.1 uncultured Intrasporangiaceae bacterium | reverse complement strand
TGACGTCGCCGAGGGTTCCTGTCGTCGAGTCGCCGCGCGCCTCCATGACGAGCACATCGCCAGCCTCGAGCGAGTCGACGATGCGCTTCTGCGCGTTATAGCCGCCGCCGTGGCTTCTGAAGAGGTCCTCACGGTTCGGAATGTAGCGCAGGGTGCGGGCTCGGCCGACGAGACGAGTTCCCGGGTTCGCGCCGGAGACCCCGTCGATCGAGACATTGTTGAGACCGCGCTTGCGCAGCTGCGAGGAGAGCGTTGCGGTTCCGACCGAGCTGAGCTTCTCACGCAGCTCGTCCGTGAGCACGGGAGTGAGGCCTGCGGCCTCGCGGCTTCCCCACGCGGCCTCGCGCTGGGCATCCGTCGCCTTCGGCTTGGCGCCGACCTCGCTGAACGGTGTCGAGCCTTCGACCACGGTCGTGATGAGACGGCCCGTCGTCGGGGAGCCCGCCGCGTTCGGGGCATCCACTTCGACCTCGACCGTGTCACCCGGGGCGACGACGGAGGAGCCCGCCGGCGTGCCGGTGAGGATGATGTCGCCCGTGTGGAGAGTCATCATCTGCGAGAGATCCGCGACGATCTGCCCGAACGAGAACAGCAGGTCCTCTGTCGTGTCGCTCTGGGCGAGTTCGCCGTTCACCCACGTGCGGACGCGCAGTGCGCTCGGGTCGATGTGATCGGCGGGAATGGTGTCGGGCCCGAGCGGAGTGTAGCCATCGCCGCCCTTCGAACGGACGTTGGACCCCTTGTCAGCGGCCCGGAAGTCATAAAGACCGAAGTCGTTTGCCGCGGTCACACCGGAGACGGCGGACCACGCCTCATCGGGGGAGACTCGGCGAATGTCGCGTCCGATGATGAGCGCGATCTCGCCCTCGAAAGCGAGAAGCTCGGTGCCGAGCGGGCGTTCGATCGTGCCGCCCGTCGTGGCGAGTGAAGACGCTGGCTTGAAGAAGTAGGACGGGTGGGAGGGCACGCGGCCGCGCTGCTCGGCACGGGAGCGGTAGCTCAGATGCACGGCGATGATCTTGGGTGCGGTTACATCGTGCT
>CAYPQR010000932.1:0-1041 GCA_964412865.1 uncultured Intrasporangiaceae bacterium | reverse complement strand
TATGGGACGGCAGCGCATGGCAGAACGTCGGCACCATCCAAGGGCCGACGGGGCCGACCGGCCCGACGGGAGGAACTGGTGAACAGGGAAGCACGGGAGCGACAGGACCGACAGGACCCCAGGGTGCTACCGGCCCAGCAGGGCCAACTGGAGCAGCAGGAGAGGTTGGACCTACGGGACCTGCAGGCGCTACTGGCCCAACTGGGCCGAGCGGAGCGGCAGGTGAGCCAGGTGCAACGGGACCTACTGGGCCTCAGGGAGGACCTGGTGAACAAGGACCTGCCGGCCCTACAGGACCTACGGGCCCTACTGGAGCGACCGGCGACCAAGGGCCTGCTGGTGAGGTCGGACCGACGGGACCGCAAGGCGATCCTGGCCCGACTGGGCCGACTGGAGGAACTGGTGCCACGGGCCCAGCTGGTGCGACTGGTCCTGCCGGACCCACCGGCCCGACAGGGGCTGCTGGCGAACCCGGAATGGCTGGAGCCACTGGACCAACGGGACCTGCAGGCGCCACCGGACCCACAGGGGCAACCGGAGATACGGGGGCCGCAGGACCTACTGGACCTACTGGACCCGCAGGTGCCGCTGGAGCAGCTGGAGCGACCGGACCCACCGGCCCACAGGGGCTGGCGGGACCTCAAGGGGATACTGGCCCCACCGGACCAGCCGGTGCGGACGGGGCCCCCGGAGACGCCGGACCAACGGGGCCTCAGGGAGCTACGGGGCCTACTGGACCAGCTGGAGAGCCTGGCCCCGCAGGAGAGGTGGGGCCAACAGGGCCTACTGGGCCGGCTGGCGGAGCTGGCGCACCAGGGCCTACCGGGCCCACAGGACCCGCAGGCGCGCCGGGAGATCTGGGACCAACTGGCCCGACTGGGCCTGCAGGAAGCGTGGGGCCAACTGGAGCGACTGGGCCGACAGGAGCGACTGGAGCAACGGGAGCGACTGGAGCAGCTGGTGAGGCAGGCGCAGTCGGCCCTACGGGACCTACAGGGCCTGCTGGCGCAGATGGGGCGGACGGAGCAACCGGACCTACGG
>CAYPQR010000931.1:0-1041 GCA_964412865.1 uncultured Intrasporangiaceae bacterium | reverse complement strand
CTGCTGCTCCTTGGCTCCGTGCTCGGGCGACGGTGGCCGCCCGGGTCAGGCTACCTGTAGCGGCGTGTCGCCCGCATACCAGGTCCGGGGCGTGGATTCGCCGCTCGGTGCGGACGAGACGGTCACCGGATGTCGGCACCTCTCGCGCTGCCGGGCGCCGATGAATCCCGCAGCCGGCCGACATAAGATGTTTAGCAGCGGTGAACTAATTACTTTCAGGAGGTCTCGTGTCGAGTTCTGCCCAGGCGATCGAGCGCAGGCAACGCCGCGCCGATCGTGCCGCCCGCGCGACGGCGAGCCCGCGCTACAAGTGGATCGTGTTGTCCAACACCACGTTGGGCGTCTTGATGGCCACGATCAACGGGTCGATCCTGCTGATCGCCCTGCCCGACATCTTCCGCGGCATCGACGTCAACCCGCTCGAGCCGGGCAACACGAGCCTACTGCTGTGGCTGATCATGGGCTACCTCGTCGTCACCGCCGTGCTGGTCGTGGGGCTCGGCCGGCTGGGCGACATGTATGGCCGGGTGCGCACCTACAATCTCGGCTTCGCGATCTTCACACTCTTCTCGATCATGTTGGCGGTCACCTGGATGTCCGGCACCGCGGGCGGGCTGTGGCTGATCGCGATGCGCATCTTCCAGGGCGTCGGCGGTGCGCTGCTGATGGCGAACTCCAGCGCGATCATCACCGACGCGTTCCCCTCCGACCAGCGTGGCCTGGGCCTGGGGCTCAACATGGTGGCCGGCATCGCGGGGTCGTTCATCGGTCTGGTCGTCGGCGGCCTGCTGGCGCCGATCGAGTGGCACATGGTGTTCGTCGTCTCGGTGCCGTTCGGGCTGTTCGGCACCGTGTGGGCCTACTTCAAACTGCACGACACCGGCGTGCGCCGCCACGCCCGCATGGACTGGTGGGGCAACCTGACGTTCGCCGTCGGACTGATCGCCGTGCTCGTCGGCATCACCTACGGCATCCAGCCCTATGGCGGGCACACGATGGGCTGGACCAACCCCTGGGTGCTCGCCGCCCTGATCGGCGGCG
>CAYPQR010000930.1:0-1045 GCA_964412865.1 uncultured Intrasporangiaceae bacterium | reverse complement strand
GCGGCGGGCTAAACTCTGCGCGTGTGAGTGAATCGAAGGGCGCCGGGACCGATGTCGACCTGCTGGTCACGCAAGAGGTCGACGCACTCGTGCCCTCACTCATCGCGTGCCGGCGCGAGTTGCACTCCCACCCCGAGATCGCCCACGAAGAGCACCGCACCACCGACCTGATCGCCCGGATCCTGGGCGACGCCGGCATCGCAGTGCGGCGACTCGAGGGCACCGGCCTGGTCGCCGATCTGGGCGCGACCGGCCCCACCTACCGCGTCGGCCTGCGCGCCGACATCGACGCCCTGCCGATCCCCGAGCGCACCGGCCTCGACTTCGCGTCCACACGTCCCGACGCGTGCCACGCGTGCGGCCACGACGTGCACACCGTCGTCGTGCTCGGCGCGGTGCTCGCCCTGAAGGCTCATGAGGAGGCGCTGGCCGATCAGGGCCTCGCGGTGCGGGCCATCTTCCAGCCCGCCGAGGAAGTGCTCCCGTGGGGTGCGCCGGAAGTCATCGAGCAGCGCGCCCTCGACGGCGTCGACCGGGTCTACGCGATCCACTGCGACCCGACCGTCGACGTCGGCACCATCGGGCTGGTCGAGGGCGCGATCACCGCGGCCTGCGACGCCGTCACGGTCACCCTCTCGGGCAAGGGGGGCCACACGTCCCGGCCGCACCTGACCGGCGATCTCACCTACGCGCTGGCGAAGGTCGTGACCGAGGTGCCCGCCGCGCTGTCCCGCCGGCTCGACCCGCGCTCGGGTGCCGCGTTGGTATGGGGCGCGATCAACGCCGGCCACGCCGTCAACGTCATACCCGACACCGGTCAGTGCATGGGCACGCTGCGCATGCTCGACGTCGACGCCTGGACGCAGGTCGACGGCCTGATCGAGGACCTGGTGCGCGACGTGATCGCGCCGTATCAGGTGTCCGCGAAGGTCGAGCACGTGCGCGGCGTGCCGCCGGTGATCAACGACCCCGACTGCGTGCGGGTGCTGACCGCCGCCGCACACGCCACCGCCGGCCCCGCGGCCGTCGTGCCGACGCGACAGTC
>CAYPQR010000929.1:0-1045 GCA_964412865.1 uncultured Intrasporangiaceae bacterium | reverse complement strand
TCACCATGACCGGAAGCCCCAACATCGGGAGGTATGCGACGCGGTCGGCGTCGTAATAGGGCTCCCCGATCAGATCCGGGCGGCACGCGGTCAGGCCGCTGACCAGGAACGCGGCGACGTTGAGCTCCTGCCACGGGAGCAGCCCGTCCGCCAGGACGACGGCGATCTTGTCCGCGGGTCGGTCGTCAGATGTGTTCATGCCTCGAGCGTGCCTGGTGGGCACCGGCCGGGTCTTGTACGTTCTTGATGTGCCCGGTGTGCAGCCCACCGCGATCGTGAAGGCGTGGGACCCTCACCTGGCCGGGGTCGCCGAGGTCTTCCATGCGCGGTATCCCGACCACCGATACCCCATGCACACGCACGACCGCTGGACGCTGCTGATCGTCGACGCCGGCGTGATCACCTATGACCTGCACCGCCACGACCACGGAGCGTTTCGCACCAGCGTGACGCTGCTGCCGCCGTTCATCGCGCACGACGGCCGCCCGGTGGGCGCGGACGGCTTCACCAAGCGGGTGCTCTATCTCGAACCGGACGTCGTCGGCCTCGACGTCGTCGGTCGCACCGTCGACCACCCCACCTTCGCCGACCCGGATCTGCGCGAGCAGATCTCGCAGCTGGACCACGCGCTCGAGCACGGCGACCACCTGGAGGCCGAAAGCCGGCTGGCGCTCACCATCGACCGCATACACCGTCACCTGGGAGTGGCGGAGGATGGCGGGCCGCTCGCGCAGTCGACGGCGCGCGTGGCGGCCGCGGCCCGGGACATCATCGACGCCGACCCGTCCGCGCCCGTGACCCTCACCGACATCGCCGCGGCCGTCGGGGCCAGCCCGGCGCACGTCGTGCGCAGCTTCACGCGCGCGTTCGGGCTGCCGCCGCACCAATACGTCATCTCGCGCCGCGTCGAACGTGCCCGCAGTCTGCTGCTGGCCGGGGAGCCGATCGCCACCGCCGCGGCACTCAGCGGGTTCCACGACCAGTCGCACCTGCACCGGCACTTCACGCGGATGCTGTCGGTCACGCCGGCGACCTTCCGCACGGC
>CAYPQR010000928.1:0-1050 GCA_964412865.1 uncultured Intrasporangiaceae bacterium | reverse complement strand
ATGCTGCTTTCGGCGAGGCGCGACAGGCCCTCGCGCACGGCACGGGCGCGGCTCTCACCGACGCCGTCGACCAGCATCAACTCGTTGAAGTCGGCGGCGAGCAGCTTCTGCAGGCTGCCGAAGTGGTTGATCAGGCGCTCCACGATCGCTCCCGGCAGGCGCGGCACCTTCGTCAGCAGCCGGTATCCGCGCGGGCTGACCGTCGAGTCGAGCGAGTCGCCCATCACGGGGAACCCGATGGCGCGGCTGACGGCCGTCAGGTCGAGCAGTTCGCTGGAGCCGAGGTCTCCGAGATGTTCCAGAGCGTCCCGCACCGACAGCGGATTGCGGGCCGCGTCGATGTAGTCGCGGACGACGAGTTCGCGGTCGTCCTGCAGCCCGTCGATGAGCTCGTCGAGCTGCAGCGACATCAGCCGCCCGTCGGTGCCGAGTTCGACGACGTATTCGCTGATCTCGTCGCTGATGCGCCGCACCATCTCCAGCCGCTGCAGGACCGCGGCGACGTCGCGCACGGTCACCAGGTCCTCGATCTCCAGCGCCGACAGGGTGCCGGTGACCTCGTCGAGGCGTGACTTGTAACGCTCGAGTGTCTGCAGCGCCTGGTTGGCGCGCGACATGATCGCGCCCGAGCCCTCGATGACGTGCCGGATCTGCCCGACATACAGGGCGATGATGTGCATCGACTGGCTGACCGAGATGACCGGGAATCCGGTCTGTTTGGCGACCCGCTCGGCGGTGCGGTGGCGGGTGCCGGACTCGCGGGTCGGGATGGTCGGGTCGGGCACGAGCTGGGTCGCCGCCCGCACGATGCGGCTGACGTCACCGTCGACGACGATGCCGCCGTCCATCTTGGCCAGTTCCCGAAGCCGCGTCGCGGAGAAACCGATGTCGATCGGGAACCCGCCGGTGCACAGCTCCTCGACCGTCTCGTCGTAGCCCAGCACGATGAGCGCCCCCGTGCGCCCGCGCAGGATGCGTTCGAGCGCATCGCGCAGCTGAGTGCCTGGGGCCACTGCGGCGAGCGTGTCGCGCAGGAGCACCTCGTCGGAG
>CAYPQR010000927.1:0-1051 GCA_964412865.1 uncultured Intrasporangiaceae bacterium | reverse complement strand
TCATGATCGCAGCCTTCGAAGGGTGGAACGACGCCGGGGAGACCGCCAGCGCGACACTGGCCCACCTCGTGGGCCTCTGGGACGCGAAACTGGTCGCTGCCCTCGACCCCGAGCTCTACTACGACTTCCAGGTCAACCGGCCCCGCATCGTGGGCGAGGCGGGGTCACGCGAGATCACCTGGCCGACGACCCGCATCTATCTGGCCCGGGAGACGCCCCTCGATCGTGACGTCCTGCTGGTGCGTGGAATCGAGCCGTCGACACGGTGGGGGACGTTCACCAAGGAGCTGATCGGCCTGGCACGCGAGCGCCGGGTCACGATGCTGATCACGCTCGGCGGGTTGCTGGCCGACGTGCCCCACACCAGGCCGATCCCGGTCACGGTCACCTCCGATCACGAGGAGACCCAGCAGCGATACAACGTCGAGCCGAGCCGGTATGAGGGGCCCACCGGCATCGTCGGTGTCCTCACCGACGCGGCCCATCGCGCGGACCTGCCGTCCCTGTCGTGCTGGGCGGCCGTGCCGCATTACGCCGGTGGGAGTCCGTCGCCGAAGGCGACGCTCGCGCTGATCACCCGGCTCGAGGAACTCTTCGACACCCTGATCGGACACGCCGATCTGGCGGATCAGGCGCAGGCGTGGGAACACGGGGTCGACGAGCTGGCCGCCTCGGACGACGAGGTCGCCGAATACGTGCATTCGCTGGAGGAGGCGCAGGACACCACCGAGCTTCCGGAGGCGAGCGGCGACGCGATCGCCCGCGAGTTCGAGCGGTATCTGCGCCGTCGGCAGGAGGGCGACGACTGAGCGCTCCCGCGTGACCGTGACGTGCGTCACTTGCCGAGGTGGATACCGTGGAATCCCGTCCCCCTCATAGGAAGTGACACCATGGCAGACGACCTGTATCAGCCGGCGACACGCGAGATCGGCGAGCGCCGCAAGGAGCTCGCGCCGCAGATCCACGACGCCTTCGACGCCTTCAGCAAGGCGGTCTTCGCCGAGGGGGCGCTGCCGGAGAAGACGAAACAACTGATCGCGGTCGCGGTGGC
>CAYPQR010000926.1:0-1053 GCA_964412865.1 uncultured Intrasporangiaceae bacterium | reverse complement strand
GGGACGATCGCCGATGCGCTGATCGATCTGCTCGGCTGACCACCCCCGCCGAGCAACGATCGGGCACTGTTCGGCGTGCCGCCGGTCACATGGATTTCGGCGCATCGTATGGTACTGCGAGTCTCACCATGATGGTTTGTGATCGTCCTTGATCGATTTTGTTAGATCATCGGAGGGCGTCGCGCCACCACGGTGAGCACCAACGTCGTTACCGTACGGGGAAGCGAGCGCCGAGGAAGGTGAGGGAACCCGCGATGATCATGGACTCCTCCGTGTTGCGGCTGGATGCGAATCCGATCGACTATGCGCTGATTGCGCTCTATTTCATCTTCGTGATCGGCATCGGCCTGCTGGGTCGGCGGCAGGTCTCCAGCAGCATCGACTTCTTCCTGTCCGGGCGGTCGCTGCCCGCGTGGATCACCGGCCTCGCGTTCATCTCGGCGAACCTCGGCGCGACCGAGATCATGGGGATGTCGGCCAGCGGCGCCCAGATCGGCATGGCGACATTCCACTACTACTGGATCGGCGCCATCCCGGCGATGCTGTTCCTGGCCGTCTTCATGATGCCGTTCTATTACGGCTCCGGCGTGCGCAGCGTGCCGGAATTCATGAACCGGCGCTTCGGGCCGACCGCCCACCTGGTCAACGCGATCAGCTTCGCCGTCGCGCAGGTGCTGATCGCCGGCATCAACCTCTTCCTGCTCGCGACCATCGTGCACACGCTCTTCGGCTGGAGCATCTGGATCTCGACCGTCATCGCGGCCGCGATCGTGCTCTCCTACATCACGCTGGGCGGACTGTCGGCGGCGATCTACAACGAGGTGCTGCAGTTCTTCGTCATCGTCGCAGCCCTGCTGCCGCTCACGATCGTCGCGATGCACAAGATCGGCGGCTGGAGCGGCCTGTCCGACAAGCTGCACTCGATGAGCTATGCGCACGACCCGATGCGTTCCTGGCCGGGTCAGGGGCTCACCGGGTTCGGCAGCTCGACCCTCTCGGTGATCGGCATCGTCCTCGGCCTCGGTTTCGTGCTGTCGTTCGGCTACTGGACGA
>CAYPQR010000925.1:0-1053 GCA_964412865.1 uncultured Intrasporangiaceae bacterium | reverse complement strand
CGACCAGCAACCGCCGGGCGTGCACGTCGCCGAGCAGGGCGCGCTCGGCGAGCAGCTCCTCGGCCATACAGGGGCGCGGTGCCTGCGTCCACCCGGGTGCTGCCGTATAACCGGACAGCGCCGCCCGGGCGCTGCGGCCCGCCGCATACAGGTGGGGGACCAGCGGCCCGATGACCAGCGGCCCGTCCGCCCACTGATCGGCCAGCCGCCCGACCGCCTCGAGCGGATCGTCCACGTTGCCGAGCACGGCGATCAGCCGGCGGCCCTGCACGGAGACCAGCGCCTCGAGGCGGCGGCGGGCCGCACTGCGGCGCAACGCGTCGACCACCTCCGCGCCGGGTCCGGGTGGCGACGTCCCGGCAACCACGACGACCCCGCGTACGGCATCCCAGCCCAGCGCGGCCACCCGCGACCGCAGCGCCTCGTCGGTCTCACCGCGCAGGACGGCATCGAGCACCAGAGCCTCCAGCCTGGCGTCCCAGGCGCCACGCGACTCGGCCGCCTGCGCATAGACCTGTGCGGCCGAGAACGCCACCTCCCGCGAGTAGGTGAGCACGGCTTCGCGCAGCCGCGCCTCATCGCCGGGCGCGGCGATCTGGGTGACCTGCTGTTCGACGACATCGATGACGGTGCGGACCAGATCGAGTGTCTGGCGCAGCGTGATCGAACGGGTCAGTTCGCGCGGCGCCGTGCCGAACACGTCGGACGTGATCGGCGGTGCGGTGCGGGGTTCCCTGAACCACGCGATGAAGGCGGCGATCCCGGCCTGCGCGACCAGGCCCACCCACGAGCGCTCCTCGGCGGTGAGCCGGCGATACCAGCCGTGGCCCTCCTCCATACGCTGCACGGCGGCCGTCGACAGCGTCCCGGCGCTGCGCTCGAGCCGCTCGCGGGTGCTCAGATCGGTTGTCACACACCCAGCCTATTTGTCGATCCTCGACAGGGCCGCCCGGTCGGCGCCGCATGTTCGGATGACTCCCCGTCGCGGGGTGCTGTCGCTCTTGCGGGGTCAGGTGATTCTTGCGGGGCCGGACCGCACCCCGCGAGAGCCCG
>CAYPQR010000924.1:0-1056 GCA_964412865.1 uncultured Intrasporangiaceae bacterium | reverse complement strand
AGCACTGCTGGTGTCTCTCGCACCGGCTTCGCGCGTCCGAGATCGAGGACCTCGGCGGCGGGAGCCGGGAGCGCGCGATGCGGCGACTCTGCGAGGGGGAGCATCCCCCTGGGGTCGTGACCTACCACGATGGCGAGCCGGTGGGGTGGTGCAATATCGGGCCGCGCGCGGAGATCACCCGCCTGGCCAACTCGCGTCTCATCCGGCCCGTCGACGACGTGCCGGTGTGGAGCATCGTGTGTGTTGTCGTCCGGCCGGGTCATCGCCGGCAGGGGGTGACCGCGCCGCTGCTCGAGGGCGCGGTCGCGTATGCCGCCTCGCACGGCGCTCCTGCGGTGGAGGCGCATCCCGTCGACCCTGATGGTCGGATGGACCTGACGATGGCGTTCGTCGGCACCAAGTCGATGTTCGAGACGGCGGGATTCCAGGTCGTCGGCGTCACTGATGCCGTCGCGAGCAGGATGCCGCGGCTGATCATGCGGCGAGACCTCACCTGAGTCCGTGGCCGCTACGTATGCCGTTCCCTTGTGGGACTCACCACTGCCGGGGCAAGCTGGCTCGGTCGGCGACCGAGCACGCGTGTGCTGCTCACGTAGCGTGATCGAGCCAATCATCAATCGTGCCGACTCTTTTCACCCGGGGATGAAGATAGAAGATGCTCTCGCGCTGGATCGGGCCCACGACGACGACCTGCCTGGGCTCACCGACCGCGTCGCACGCGAGGGCCGCTCCGAGTTCGACGAACATTCCACGCCCGTCATGGCGCGAGGCGACGACGACCACGGCATCGGCTTCGATCACTGCGTCGAGCATTTGCTGCGCCAACCGCACGGAGCCTTCCTCTCGAGCAGCCGAATCACCCGTGACGTCGAGGCCTGCCGCCCAGTCGAGCGTGATCGTATGGCCTGCCGCGATCAGCCTGCCCTGGACCTTGCGGACCGCGCCCGCGTCGGCCAGGGTGCCCGCTACGTACACCCTCATGGCCGCGCCATCGGTGTCCTCGAGGCGGCATCGCCGGTGTAGCCCAGCATCATCACACTCCGTTCGATCGGTGAC
>CAYPQR010000923.1:0-1058 GCA_964412865.1 uncultured Intrasporangiaceae bacterium | reverse complement strand
CATATATGTGGTCCACTGGACGGGTATGTAGGCCACTCGGCGGTCAGGTCGGGGGCGAGACGTCGAGGGTCAGGTGGGCGACCTCGTCGCCGGCGTCGTTGTAGATGACGTCGGCGCGCACGACCTCACCGCGCAGCACATACGGCAGCCAGATGCGCGAGTCGTCCCACATCCGGTCCCAGGGGATCGCCGCGACGTCGAACCACTGTGGATCGAGCTCCGGCGACGCGGTGAGCGTGCCGGTCCACCGCCGCGCGGTGAACAGATCGACCCCCATGTCCCACGCCGGATGGGTCGGGAAGCGGAACGCGACGTGCCCCGCCTCGCGCAGGTCGCCGGGGTCGACCGTGAAGCCCGACTCCTCCCAGGTCTCGCGCACCGCCGCCTGCCGGCTGGTCTCCCCCGGTTCGAGGTGACCGCCGATACCAGCGATGTTTCCGCTGCCGAATCCGCGCCGTTTGAGCCCCAGCAGCACGCGGCCGTGGCCCCCTTCCACACCGTCGAGAAGGAACGCCAGGCACACCGAAGTCTTCACCCCGCCAGGATGCCGCATTCCACCACGTGAGACCCGACCACACCTCACCCCCCATGACAGGCCATGCTCTAGAGGGTGACAATCGGAATCCTGACCAGCGGTGGCGACTGCCCCGGACTCAATGCCGTGATTCGCGGCGCCGTGATCAAGGGCGATCGCATCCATCATCAAGACTTCATGGGCATCAGGGACGGCTGGCGCGGCCTCCTCGACGATGACATCCACCCGCTCGAGCGCACCGAGGTGCGCGGCATCTCGCGACTGGGCGGCACGATCCTGGGCACCTCGCGCACCAACCCGTTCGAGGACGGCGGGTCGAAGCGGGTGGCGGAGGTCATGCAACGCCACGGTATGGACGCCGTCATCGCCATCGGCGGCGAGGGCACCCTGACCGCGGCGCGGCGCCTGGCCGACGACGGCATCCCGGTCGTCGGTGTGCCCAAGACGATCGACAACGACCTGTCGGCGACCGACTACACGTTCGGCTTCGACACCGCCGTCTCGATCGCCACCGAGTCGATCG
>CAYPQR010000922.1:0-1059 GCA_964412865.1 uncultured Intrasporangiaceae bacterium | reverse complement strand
ATCAGCGCTGCGAGCCGTCGGATGGCGAATTCGTAGCCCTGCGTGCCACACCCGACGATCACGGCGGACGCCTTGTCCGAGAGGTAGGAGTGATGCCGGAAGGGTTCGCGGGCATGCACGTTGGAGATGTGTACCTCGATGAACGGTGCCGTCACATTCGCCAGGGCGTCGCGGATCGCCACCGACGTGTGAGTGTATGCCGCGGCGTTGAGCACGACACCGGCCGTCGATTCGCGCACCTCATGGAGCTTGTCGACGATCGCGCCCTCGCTGTTGCTCTGGAAGCAGTCGACTGACAGGCCGTGCTCCGCCGCGACCGCTGCGCATCGTGCTTCGATGTCGGCGAGCGTCTCGGTGCCGTAGATCTCGGGCTCGCGGGTGCCGAGCAGATCGAGGTTGGGCCCATTGATCACGGTGACGGTCTGACTTGGCATGGCGCTCCTTATCTTTGGGCGGTGATGCAGTCAGCGTACGCGGCGTGAGGCGCTTCTCCGTGAGGCATTCCGCTGCGAGACGGATCCTGTGGAGTCCCGGACCACCAGATGGGTGGGCAGCTGCCAGGTGGTGACCGATTGCGCGCGCTGCTGCCCCAGGTGGATCAGCGTATCGATGGCACGGGACCCCGCGTCCTGCGTGTGCTCGGCGAGCGTGGTCAGCGTCGGCGTGCACATCTCGGCGCCGAAGATGTCATCGAAGCCGACGACACTGACATCGTCGGGCACGCGCACGCCTCGGTCGACAAGGCGCCGCATCACCCCGATGGCCAGCATGTCGTTGTGGCAGACGGCGGCCGTGGCACCGGAGGCGATCACCGCATCGGCTGCGGCCCTGCCGGATTCCATCGTGGGCGGGTAGGGCCCAAGACGTCTGATGCGGATCCCTGCCTCCTCGGCCGCCGCGGACAGTCCGGCCCAGCGCCGATGGCCCGACCACGACTCCGGCGGGCCCGCCAGGAAGACCAGGGACGCGTGGCCGAGGGAATCCAGGTGCTCGACGATCTGCTTGGTGCCCGACCCGAAGTCGGCGACGATGCTCGCGACACCGGGTATGGCGCGGTTG
>CAYPQR010000921.1:0-1059 GCA_964412865.1 uncultured Intrasporangiaceae bacterium | reverse complement strand
ATGGGGCTGGCCCTGCTCGGCGTGCCCACCGAACTCGGCGGCGTCGCCGAGGAACGCTCCGCGGTCACCGGCGTCCTCGTGCTGGAGGAGCTCGCACGCGGCGACCTCGGTCTTGCCGCGGCACTCATGGCTCCGGCCGCCGTCGCGACGGCACTCGCGAGCTACGGCGACGGCGACCAGCAGGCGACCTTCCTTCCGGCCTTCACCGACGAGAGCTCGCCGGTCACCGGCGCACTCGCGCTGATGGAGCCCCAGCCGCTGTTCGACCCGCTGGGGCCGAGGACCACCGCTCGCCGCGTCGGTGACGGCTACATCCTCGACGGCGTGAAGGCCCTCGTCCCCGGTGCACAGACCGCGGACCTGTTCATCGTGTCCGCCATGCTCGACGACGCTGCCCGGCTGTTCATCGTCGAACCGGGCACGCTCGGCCTCGCCACCACGGACGACCCGGCCATGGGAGTGCGCGCCGCACACACCGGTGCCCTGCACCTCGACGGCGTCCGTCTGCCGGCCAGTCACCTGCTCGGCACCGCCGAGGACCACCTCGACGCAGTGCGGCGCGGCCGCCTGGCGTGGTCCGCTGCGGCTGTCGGCAGCTGCCAGGCCGTTTTGGACAATCTGCGCGAATACACCACTCAACGCAAAGCTTTCGGCGAGCCAATCGCCCACCGTCAGGCCGTGGCCTTCACCGTCGCCGACGTCGCGATCGAGCTCGATGCGCTCCGGCTGGTCGTATGGCGCGCGGCGGCGCAGCTGGACGCCGGTCGCGACGCCTCCGCATCGATCGCACATGCCCGAAGCCTCACCTCGACCTACGCCACGGAGACCGGTTCGCAAGCGGTGCAAATGCTCGGCGGGCACGGTTTCGTCAAGGAATTCGACAACGAGCGCTGGTATCGCGACCTGCGCGGGGCGGGCCTGCTCGAAGGCGCCCTGCTCGTCTGAGCAAGAGAGGAATCCTCCGACCGTGATCAATCTCGAAGTGCCCAAGAAATTCGTGCCGCTGGTGAAGCAGGCCGCAGCCATGGCCGACGAGGTCTTCCGGCCCATCAGCCGCAA
>CAYPQR010000920.1:0-1061 GCA_964412865.1 uncultured Intrasporangiaceae bacterium | reverse complement strand
ACCCCGACCCGGACGACGCGGCATACGGACCGATCGACGTGGTGGTCGCCAGCGTCCGCGCCCTGATGCAACCCATCGCGAAGGGCCTCGGCGACCTCGCCCCGGTGTCGCTCAATGCCGGGGACGACGCCGAGCTGGAGGACGTCGTCGAGGCGCTGTCGGCGGCGGCATACACCCGCACCGACATGGTCGAGCGGCGCGGCGACTTCGCCGTGCGCGGCGGGATCCTCGACGTCTTCCCGCCGACCGAGGAGCATCCGCTGCGCATCGAGTTCTGGGGCGACACGGTCGAGGAGGTGCGCTGGTTCAAGGTCGCCGACCAGCGCAGCCTCGAGATCGCCGAGCACGGCCTGTGGGCACCTCCGTGCCGCGAGCTGCTGCTCACCGACGACGTGCGCGCCCGCGCCAAGGCGCTCGCCGACCAGCTGCCCGGCGTCTCCGAGATGCTGCACCGCGTCTCGGAGGGCATCGCGGTCGAGGGGATGGAGTCGCTGTCGCCGATCCTGCTCGGGGTCTCGGCGGCGACCGGGGACGAGCGGGGCGCGGACGGCGAGGCCGGCGGTATGGAGACGCTGCTCGACGTCGTGCGCGACGACACCCACGTCGTGTTGTCCGACCCCGAGCGGATCCGCACCCGCGCACACGACCTCGTCTCCACCAATCAGGAGTTCCTGGAGGCCAGCTGGTCGAATGCGGCCGCGGGCAACCAGGTGCCGGTCGACCTGCAGTCGGTGCTCGGCACGGCGTCCTACTGGAGCCTCGCCCAGCTGCGCGAACATGCGGTCGCGACCGGGCGAGCCTGGTGGTCGCTGTCGTCGTTCGGCTCCGACGAGGAGTTGCAGGAGTTCACGCTCGACGACCTGCCCGGCGAGCGGCTGACGATCCACACCCACGACACCCCCGAATACCGCGGGAGCACCGAGGGCGCGATCGCCGACCTCAAGACGTGGGCACACGACGGGCAGCGAGTGCTCATCGTCACCGAGGGGGAGGGGCTCGCCAAGCGGGTCACCAGCATCCTCGCCGAGCACGACCTGCCGGTGCGCGAGTCCACCGACCTG
>CAYPQR010000919.1:0-1067 GCA_964412865.1 uncultured Intrasporangiaceae bacterium | reverse complement strand
CCGGCGCGACCTCGGGTCGCCTGATCACCACGGTCACGCAGCAGCAGGGCCCCGGCTTCGACGAGACCCTCGGCTCGCTGCCGGCCGTCGACGATGCACAACGGGCGGCCGCGTGGGGCTCACGCGAGGCGGCCGGGCTGCCCGCCGGGCCGTCCGGTATGTCGCCGCAGTTGCGGGCCAAGCTCGAGCAGGCCCCGTTGGCCAGCCTGTCCTCGCAGCTGCGCAAGCGCGGGCTCAACAACGTGGCGATGTGCGGCGTGCACGCGATGCCCGGGTCCGGCAAGCTCGTCGGTGTCGCGAAGACCCTGCGATTCGTGCCCAACCGCGAAGACCTGTTCAAGAGCCACGGCGGCGGATACAACGCGCAGAAGCGCGCATTCGACTCGCTCACCGACGGTGACGTGATGGTCATCGAGGCGCGTGGTGACGAGGGCGCCGGCACGCTCGGCGACATTCTCGCGTTGCGCGCCAAGACGCTGGGCGCCGCGGGCGTGGTCACCGACGGCGCGGTCCGCGACTATGAAACCGTCGCAGGCACAGGCATTCCGGTCTATTCGGCGGGCGCCCACCCCGCCGTCCTCGGGCGCAAACACGTGCCGTGGGACGCCGATCTGACGATCAGTTGCGGCGGTGTCACCGTCCAGCCCGGCGACATCATCGTCGGGGACCAGGACGGCGTGCTCGTCATCCCGCCCGCACTGGCCGAGGAGGTCGCGGACGCTGCTCTCGCGCAAGAGGATTCCGACGGGTGGATCGCCGAGCGGGTGGCCGAGGGCCACAAGCTCGAGGGCCTCTTCCCGATGAACGAACAGTGGCGGGCACGCTACGACACGGACCGGTCGGGCGATGCCGGATGACCCAGGCATCCCGCCTCGACGCCGGCCTGAGCAAGTCTCGTCGTGCCTACGAGTGGCTCAAGCAGCGCATCACCGAGCGTGACTTCACGCCCGGATACCGGCTCGTGCTCAGCACCATCGCCGATGAACTCGACATGAGCGTCGTGCCGGTGCGGGAGGCGATCCGGCAGCTGGAGGCGGAGGGCCTGGTCACCTTCGAGCGCAACGTCG
>CAYPQR010000918.1:0-1067 GCA_964412865.1 uncultured Intrasporangiaceae bacterium | reverse complement strand
TGCACCTCTCAGCGAGATGTATGCCCCTCGGCGGCCAGTGCACGATCGCACACGGAGATCAGCCGGTGGCGCAATTCGTTGGCCCTGGCGGTGAACCGCCGCTGCCTGCGCACATATTCGGCCTTGCCCGCCGCCGTCTCGATCGGGATCGGTTCATACCCGAGCTCACGCAGATCGTAGGGGGCCGCGCGCATGTCGAGTTCGCGGATCTCCCGGGCCAGGTCGAAGGCGTCCATCGTCAGGTCGCTCGGCACGATCGGTGTCAGCTTGTAACACCACTTGTAGACGTCCATACCGCCGTGAAGACATCCCGGCTGCTCCATCTCGATCTGTGAATCACGGTGCGGTTCAATGGTGTTCATCGGTTGAGCAGCCGGGGTGAAGAATCGGTAGGCATCGAAGTGCGAGCACCTGATCGTGTGCGACCGCACGACCTCGTCGGTGCCATCGTGTCCGAGACGCAGCGGCCAGCCGGAGTGGCGGATGCCGCTACGCTCCGTGTCATAGACCATCGCCCACTCGTGCAGGCCGAAGCAGCCGAAGTGGCCCGGCCGGCCGATCGTCGCCTGCATCAGGTCGCGCACGAAGACGACGGTCTGCCGGCGCGCCCGCAAGAACGCCTCGACGTCGACGTAGGTGGTGTCGCCGGTCGTCGCATAGAACCTCCAGCCGGCGTGCTCCTCGGCATCGGCCAGGCATACGTCGAGGCCGGGGTGCCAGCGCCGCAGGTGGGCCGGGCGGTGGGAATAGTAGGTGAACAGGAAGTCCTCGACGGGGTGTTTGCGCCCGTCCGCGCGGCGCGACAGGTGTGCGGCGGTCGCGGCGTCGACACGCCGGCGGTGCGCCTCCTGCAGGGGGCGCCACCGGTCGGGGGAGAGCACCTGTGCCACAACCCCCGAGGATACGTCGGCGGACCTCGACCACCGGTTGCAGGGAATCCTCGCGGGGTGTCGCGGCTGTCGCGGTAGGCCCGCGCTGTCGCGGGCCACGACGCCTCTTGCGGGGTCTGGTCAGGCCCCGCAAGAGGCCCGCAACCCCGCGACAAGCCGGCGGCCCCGCGACGGATA
>CAYPQR010000917.1:0-1067 GCA_964412865.1 uncultured Intrasporangiaceae bacterium | reverse complement strand
AGTCGCCATGCTGTACGGCATGGCGAACGTGCAGATCGAGCGGCACCTCCTGCGAGCTCGAGACCTCGCCGACCGCTGCTACGCGGACCCGATCGGCGTTGCCGACATGGCCGGTGCGGCGGGCCTCAGCCAGGCTCATTTCGCGCGGGCCTTCAAGAAGACGTTCGGAGTCTCACCCTACGGATATCTGCTGACCAGGCGCCTGGAGCGCGCAGCGGCTCTGCTGCGCAGCACCGACCACCGAGTCGCCGACATCTGCATGGAGGTCGGACTCACCGGGGTCGGCAGCTTCACGACCAGCTTCAAGCGCATGTTCGGGCTCTCACCGACCGAATACCGCGATCGGTATGCCGTGCCTCCGGCATTCGGCCTGCCCGGCTGCATCGTGCGACGCGAAGCACGTCCCCAACTGCGCAGTTTTCGAGAAGCCCCGGCACCGCGCGACGACTAGCGTTCTTGTCACCCGCCACGTTCGGCCGCACGCTTCGGCCGATACAGCGCGGGATCCGACCGGCGATCGCGAACCACTGGCGAAGGAGCACCACCATGAGCATCACCATCTCGTCCGTCAACCTCTGGGTGCACGACCAGGAGGCAGCGCTCGACTTCTGGACCGAGAAGGTCGGCTTCGAGCTGCGGTCAGACCTGTCCTTTCCCGAGATCCCCGGATTTCGCTGGCTGACGGTCGGCCCTCCGGATCAGCCGGATGTCGAGCTCGTGCTGATGGCGATCCCGCAGCCACCGGTCCTCACCGCGCAGCAGAGCGAACTCGTCTCGACCGTGATGTCTCAGGGCCTGGCGGGAGGAGTCTTCCTGGTGACCGACGACGTGCGACGCGACTATGACGCGCTCGCGGCCAGGGGCGTCGAGTTCACGGAGAAGCCCGAGGAGCGGCCCTACGGGATCGACTGCGGTTTCCGCGACCCGTCCGGCAACCAGGTCAGACTGGCACAGATCACCGTGCAGGGGTTGTGAGTCCGGCGGTGACCGTCGCGGTCGTGCGGCCGACCGCTTATCGGGTTGCGCGCCGACCGACCGCCCCGGCTAGCCTTGCTGGCGTGATCGAC
>CAYPQR010000916.1:0-1074 GCA_964412865.1 uncultured Intrasporangiaceae bacterium | reverse complement strand
CGTGTGGCTGTATCTGCTGCCGGTCAACTTCACGTATTGGCAGTTCGCGATCGCCTTGCTCGTCAACGGCCTGGGCATGGGTCTGTTCGCCGCCCCCAACCGCACCGGCATCATGAACAGCCTGCCGGCGCACCAGCGCGGCGTCGGGTCTGGGATGAGCTATACCTTCCAGAACTCCGCCATGGTGCTGTCGATCGGGATCTTCTTCTCTCTCATGATCGTCGGTCTGGCGGCCAACCTGCCCCACACCATGATGAGCGGCCTGACCGCCCACGGCGTGCCGGCCGCGGATGCGCAACGGATCGCCGCGCTGCCTCCGGTCGGAGTCTTGTTCGCGTCGCTGCTGGGCTACAACCCGATCCACTCGCTGCTCGGGCCGCACGTCCTGCACCAGCTGCCGGCCGCCCAGCAGCACATCCTCACCGGGCACCAGTTCTTCCCCTCGCTGATCTCCGGGCCCTTCGCGGACGGCCTCGGGGTGGCCTTCGCTTTTGCGATCGCGGCCTGCCTGATCGCCGCGGCGGCCAGCGCCCTTCGTGGCGGCAAATACGTGCACATCGACGAGGAGGAGCCCGCGACCGACGCACAGCCCGAAGAGGCCGGCGCCCTCAGCGCATCGGATGCCGCCTCGATCGACCGCTCCGCGCCCGTCCTGCGTCCGAAGCCCGCCGAAGGGACGAGCGCTCATGCCGACACCGGACAGCCCTGACCTGCCCGGCCGGCTGCGGGTCGCGATCAACCGGCTGGCCTACCAGCTGCGCACTCCCGCAACCGACCGTGGCCTGACACCCAGCCGCCTGAGCGTGCTGCTGTATCTGGACAGGTTCGGCCCGCAACGCCCCGGGGAGCTCGCGGCGACCATCGGGATCCGGGCGGCCAGCATGAGCCGGCTCGCCGAATCCCTGCAGGAGGGAGACTGGGTCACCCGCACCGCCGACCCCGACGACGGCCGGGCCTGCCGGCTGGCGCTGACCGAACACGGCCGCCGGGCCCTGGATGCCGCCCGCAACGAGAGCACCACCTGGCTCTGCGAGGCCATCACGACCTTGGGCGAAGACGACCGCGACGCACTGC
>CAYPQR010000915.1:0-1077 GCA_964412865.1 uncultured Intrasporangiaceae bacterium | reverse complement strand
CCGCGGGTGTGAGCAAGGCCCACGCGGACGTCGTGCTGATCTCCGGGCACGACGGCGGCACCGGCGCGGCGCCGATGACCTCCCTGAAGCACACCGGCGGCCCATGGGAGCTCGGCCTCGCCGAGACGCAACAGACGCTGCGACTGAACGGCCTGCGTGACCGGATCGTGGTGCAGACCGACGGTCAGCTGAAGACCGGCCGGGATGTCGTGATCGCGGCGCTGCTGGGCGCCGAGGAATACGGATTCGCCACGGCGCCACTGGTGGTCAGCGGTTGCGTGATGATGCGGGTGTGCCACCTCGACACCTGCCCGGTCGGGGTGGCGACGCAGAATCCGGAGCTGCGCAAACGCTTCACGGGCAAGCCGGAGTTCGTCGAGACGTTCTTCGAATACATCGCTGAGGAGGTCCGAGAGCTCCTGGCATCGCTGGGGTTCCGCACTCTCGACGAGGCGATCGGACAATCCGGGATCCTCGACACCCAGCGGGCCGAACGGCATTGGAAGGCCGGGGGGCTCGACCTGTCGCCGATCCTCACCGACGCGGGCGTGCCCGACGACGCTCCGCGACGACACCTGGTGCCCCAGGACCACGGCTTGGAGAAGGCACTCGACCAGCGTCTGATCGCCATGAGCGCCGATGCGCTCGAACATCGCTCGCCGGTGCGCATCGACCTGCCGATCGGCAATGTCAACAGGACGGTCGGCACCATGCTCGGCCACGAGGTGACCAAGCGGTATCCGGAGGGCCTGGCCGACGGCACGATCGACGTGTCGTTCACCGGGTCGGCCGGGCAGTCGTTCGGTGCCTTCCTCCCGGCCGGCATCACCCTTCGTCTCTTCGGGGAGGCCAACGACTACGTCGGCAAGGGCCTTTCGGGTGGGCGAGTCGTCGTGCGGCCGCGGCGCGATGCGTCGCTGGTGGCCGAGAAGAACGCGGTCGCGGGCAATGTCATCGGGTACGGCGCGACGAGCGGCGAGCTGTTCCTTCGGGGCGTCGTCGGCGAGCGATTCTGCGTGCGTAACTCCGGCGCCACCGCGGTCGTCGAGGGGATCGGTGACCACGGCTGCGAATACA
>CAYPQR010000914.1:0-1078 GCA_964412865.1 uncultured Intrasporangiaceae bacterium | reverse complement strand
GCCACCGGCAGCACCACGTCGGCGAACTCGTGCACGCTGCTCTCCCGCGGGTCGAGGGAGACCACGAACGCCTTGCGCAATGCGTCGCGCGCCGTCGCCTGCTGCGGAAGGTCGGCGACGTCGAGGCCGCCGACCAGCAACCCGGACAACTCGCCCGCGGCGGCCGCCGCGAGGGAGGAAGCCGTGTCCCGGCCGGCCGTGTCGGGAAGTGCGGTCGCACCCCATACGGTGCCGACCTCGGCCCGTGCGGCGGCGTCGGTGACCGAACGGCCGCCGGGCAGCAGCGTCGGGATCGCCCCGACCTCCAGGGCGCCGCGCTCACCGGCGCGTCGCGGGATCCACGCGAGGCGGGCCCCCTTCGCATGCGCCAGCGCCGCGGTCGAGGACAACGCGCCCGGCACGGTCGCCATCCGCTCACCGACCAGGATGATGCTCTCGCCGTCCAGCTCCTCGGCGAAGGTGGCCAGTTCGCCGGTGCCGGCCGCCAGCGCGTCGATGACCTCGGCCTCGGTGCCCGGCGCGGCGGCGATCAGCCGGCCGCCGGCCTTCTCCAGGCCCGGTGTGGCGAACGGCGCGATCGACATCAGTTTCAGGCCGTGCTTGCGCCACGCCTTGCGCAGTCGCAGGAACACCATCGGCGACTCCTCCTCGGGCTCGAACCCGACGAGAAGCACCGACGTGGCGCGCTCCAGATCGTCATACGTCACGCCGCCGCTCTCGGGGTCGATGCCGACCACGGCGTGCGCGAGGAAATCGGCCTCCTCGGCCGAGTGCGGCCGGGCGCGGAAGTCGATGTCGTTGGTGCCGAGCACCAGGCGGGTGAACTTGCTGTAGGCGTAGGCGTCCTCGACGGACAGCCGGCCCCCGGTGAGCACGCCGACGCCGTGCTGCGAGCGGGCGCTCGTCAGGCCCGCGGCCGCGGCCTCCAGAGCCTCCGGCCAGCCGGAGACGTGCAGAGTGCCGTCCTCACCGCGCACCAGCGGCGTCTCGACCCGCTTGGTGGTGGCGTAGCGGAACGCCCAGCGGCCCTTGTCGCAGTTCCACTCCTCGTTGACCTCCGGGTCCTCCAGCGCCATCC
>CAYPQR010000913.1:0-1078 GCA_964412865.1 uncultured Intrasporangiaceae bacterium | reverse complement strand
CCGCACAACGAGCTGCGCGCCGGACCATACAAGATCCAGAGCTCGAGCAAGAGCCAGATCACGCTGGTGCCCAACCCGAACTGGTGGGGCCCAAAGCCGAAGCTGGACAAGGTCGTCTACAAGCAGATGGAGGACACCGCCTCCATCAACGCGTTCCAGAACGGCGAGATCGATGCCGCGAGTGTCGGCAACGCCGACCGGCTCAAGCAGGTCAAGGACATGAAGGGCATCCGTGTCGAGCGCGGATTCCAGACCTCGACGTCGGTCTACACGCTGGGCCAGGACAGCCCGCTGTTCAAGAACGACTATGCGCGCCAGGCGTTCGAGCTCGGCACCAACCGGAAGACGATCGCCAAGATCCGCTTCCAGGGTATGGACTGGCACGAGACGCCACCCGGATCAGCTCTGCTCTACCCCTGGCAGGACGCCTACCAAGACAACATGAAGGAGCTGCACTACGACCCGGCCAAGGCCAAGAAGCTCATGGAGGACCATGGGTGGAAGCTGGGCAGCAGCGGCTACTACGAGAAGGGCGGCAAGACCGCCGAGTTCACCTACGTCACCTTCGGTGACGACCCGCTGACCAAGGCCATGGCTCGCGCGCAGCAGCAGATGGCCAAGAAGGTCGGCCTCAAGATGAACATCGACGACCGCAAGAACTCGGAGTTCTCCAACACCCTGACGAAGAAGGACTTCGACGTCGTCTTCATGGGCTGGAGCGGCTCCGACCCGTTCGGCTGGTTCTGGATGTGCCAGATCTACTGCAGCGACTCGGCGAGCAACTACAGCGGGCTGGGCAACAAGGCGCTGGACAAGAAGCTGAAGAAGCCGCAGACGATCTCCGACCTGAAGACCGCCGCGCAGATGGGCAACAAGTCCGAGGCCGAGGCGCTCAAGCTCGGCGGCACGTTCCCGATGTACAACGGACCGACGATGTACGCCGTCAAGACGGGCCTGGCGAACACGAACAACGCGTTCTCCAGCAAGGTCTCCGGCTTCAAGACGGTTCCGCCGTACAACGTCGGCTGGGAGAAGTAACACCCGGGCTGGTCGAGTAGGCGAGCGCCCAGCGCGAGCC
>CAYPQR010000912.1:0-1083 GCA_964412865.1 uncultured Intrasporangiaceae bacterium | reverse complement strand
CCACGTGGACGTCGACGGCCATGCGTATGCCGCGCTGCCCGGCCGGTCGGCCCGCACCCCCGAGGAGGCGGCGGTCAGTCGCCTCGCCGGCGTGCTGCCGCCCGACATCGTGGTGCGGCGCGTCGTGAAGGCGCCGGACGGGTTCGACGCCCGATTCTCCGCGGTGCGCAGGCGATACCGCTACCGCCTGATCGACGACCCGGCCTGGGCCGACCCACTGCGGCGCCGCGACACTGTCCTGCACCGACGGCCACTCGACGTGCGGCTGATGGACGAGGCGGCGCAGACCCTGACGGGACTGCGGGACTTCGCGGCATTCTGCAAGAAGCGCGAGGGCGCGACCACGGTGCGCACGCTGCTGGCATACACCTGGACTCGCGATGAGCACGGAGTGCTGATCGGCACGGTCGTCGCGGACGCGTTCTGCCATTCGATGGTGCGCTCGCTGGTGGGCGCGATCGTGCCCGTGGGGGAGGGCCGCAGGCCGGTGGCGTGGCCGGGAGAGGTGCTCGCGGCCGGCCTCCGGGATCCCGCCGTCACCGTGATGCCCGCGCACGGGCTGTCGCTGGAGGAGGTCGTCTATCCGCCCGACGACCGGCTCGCGGAGCGGGCTCAGCAGGCACGCGCCGTGCGGCGCCTGCCCTGATCTGGCACACACGATCGCGGACGGTGGTGTCGAGATGCAGCGAATTGAACTCGTCACGAGTTGTTCAAATTGGTGCGCGGAACACGGTACTCACGACTACACGCTGTGAGCGCATGGCCGTGCGCGCAGTCGGACCGCGACATTCGGCAGGGAACCATGACTGGCCGCGGTATCACTCCGGCTCGTCTCGTCGGCCGATCGGCGTGCGGCGCGAACAGCGGATGGGGTGGGGCGGCCGGAGCGCGTCCTGCCCACTCTTGTCGACGCCGCGTGCCGGCAGCGGGTAGATCGCGTCGTATATGCCGCGCTCTGCCCGCTCGTGCGGAGGTTGCGCCGCCGGCAGCGGGTAGATCGCGTCGTATATGCCGCGCTCTGCCCGCTTTTGTCGACGCCCGCGGGGATCAGGCGGCGGAGCGTTCGTCGACCGGCCGCCGGCG
>CAYPQR010000911.1:0-1089 GCA_964412865.1 uncultured Intrasporangiaceae bacterium | reverse complement strand
TCGCGCTACTCGACCAGCCAGGTGGGTCGCGCTACACGTCCGGCTCGGGAGGTTGGATACTCGATCGGTGTGCGGATCATGACCCGCGGCGGTCCCAGAAAGCGGGCAGGTCGTCTCACGTCCTGGCCACTCCCATAGGGTCGAATGCGCGGATGACGCCACCACACCCTGGAAGGGAGCCCGCATGTTCAAGAAGGTCCTCGTCGCCAACCGCGGCGAAATCGCGGTCCGCGCATTTCGAGCCGCGACCGAGCTCGGAGCCACGACCGTTGCCGTCTTCCCTTATGAGGACCGCGGCAGCGAGCATCGGATGAAGGCCGACGAGGCCTACCAGATCGGCGA
The DNA here is from genome assembly GCA_964412865.1 of uncultured Intrasporangiaceae bacterium. GTDB lineage: Bacteria > Actinomycetota > Actinomycetes > Actinomycetales > Dermatophilaceae > Leekyejoonella. The sequence continues at coordinate 747 of CAYPQR010000911.1, read as the reverse complement.
GCTCGGCCACCCCGTGCGCGCCTACCTCGACCCCGACGAGATCATCCGCGTCGCCAAGGACTGCGGGGCGGAGGCGGTCTACCCCGGCTACGGCTTCCTTTCGGAGAACCCGGCACTCGCCGAGGCATGCGAGGCGGCCGGACTGGCGTTCGTCGGCCCGCCGGCGTCGGTGCTGCACCTTGCCGGCAACAAGGCTCACGCGATCGAGGCCGCGGCGCGTGCCGGCCTTCCGACGCTGCGCAGCATCCCACCGACCGATGACGTGGAGACCCTGGTCGCCGGCGCCGAGGAGATCGGCTTCCCGGTGTTCGTCAAGGCCGTCGCGGGCGGCGGCGGACGCGGTATGCGTCGAGTGGAGGCCTCCGAGCACCTGCGCGACGCACTCCATGCCGCGATGCGCGAGGCCGAGTCCGCGTTCGGCGACCCCACCTGTTTCATCGAGGAAGCCGTCGTCGACCCACGCCACATCGAGGTGCAGGTGCTCGCCGACGGCACCGGCAACACCATCCACCTGTATGAACGAGACTGCTCGGTGCAGCGTCGCCACCAGAAGGTCGTCGAGATGGCGCCGGCCCCGCACCTCGATCCGCAGCTGCGCGAGAGGATCTGCGCCGACGCCGTCGCGTTCGCCCGCGAGATCGGCTACGTCAACGCCGGCACCGTCGAGTTCCTGCTCGACCCGAACGGGCGATACGTGTTCATCGAGATGAACCCGCGCATCCAGGTCGAGCACACGGTCACCGAGGA
>CAYPQR010000910.1:0-1091 GCA_964412865.1 uncultured Intrasporangiaceae bacterium | reverse complement strand
TCTTCTACATCGGTCCTCCCAAGACCGGCACGACCAGCCTGCAGGAGGCCGCGCGCACGCAGCGCAAGACGCTCTACGAACACGGCGTTTACTTCCCCGGGACTACTCGAAATCATCGGGCAGAGGTCTACGCCCTGATGGGAGAAGCGGAGTCGATCATCGACCGCGTGGGTGGGCAGCCGATGAAGCCGGGGATCAGCCGATCCGAGGCAGCGCGCATACCGCCCCAGTCCCTGTGGACGGCACTGATGAAGGACATCGATGCCAAGGCCGCCGCGCGGACACTGGTCACGTTCGAGGGTGCGGCGGGCTCCTCGGACGAGCAGGCCGCCAGGTTTGTCCGCGAGCTGGGGCACGATCGTACGCACGTTGTGTTCACCCTCCGGCCCACGTCGCAGGTGCTGATCTCACGCTGGATGGAAGACCTGAAGCAGGGTATGACGGCCACTTTGGAGGAGTGGCTGACTGCCGCCTACGACCCTTCCGACGAGCTCATCCTGCCGAGAGTGCGCCGGTATCTCGATCAGGCCGGCCTTGTCGAGAGGTGGGTGCGCATCGTCGGTGCGGAGAACGTGACTGTGGTTGTCGTTGACAAGGGCCGGAAAGACCTTCTGACAAACGCTTTCGAGGGGCTGCTGGGGTTGCCGAGCGGCACCCTGACGGGCGTTGTCAGCGGAGGGATACGGACCAACCGGTCCATGTCGCTGCCGGAGGCGCAGGTGATTCAGCAGGTGAACGCGGCCCTTCCGCGGCTCAGCCAGCAGTCCTGGCCGGCGTATCTCACGGTGGTGCGCCGTGGTGCGATCAACGAGCTCATGAGGGAGCGTGCGCCCGAGGAGTCCGAGGGGAGAGCCCAGCTGCCGCGGTGGGCAGCCGAGCGCGCCGAACACGACGGCCGGGACTTCGCCAAGCGGATCGAGGCGACCGGAGTGCGCATCGTCGGAGACCTCGAGCAGCTGTATGAGCCGGTGGTCGCGCGGGAGGACGTCGACGATGCGCACGATGACGGCCAGGTCCCGAGGACTATCGCAGTCGAGTCGCTGATCGGTGCCGTGCGCGCGACGACCGCATACGAGAAGTCGCTCGCCGAC
>CAYPQR010000909.1:0-1095 GCA_964412865.1 uncultured Intrasporangiaceae bacterium | reverse complement strand
GTCGGCGTCGGCTGCAATGCCTTCAGTGTGCGCGTCGACCAGGAGGGCGTGCGCGGCATCCTGGCCGCCGCGCGCGACACCGGTGTGACCCTGCTCGACACGTCCGACACGTATGGCGCGCAGCCCGGCGCCAGCGAGACCATGATCGGCGAGGCGTTGCAGGGGCAGCGCGACGAATTCGTGCTCGCGACGAAGTTCGGCATGGACATGAAGGGCGCCAACGGAGTCGACCACGGGGTGCGCGGCTCGCGGCGATACATCCGCCGGGCGGTCGAGGCCAGCCTGCGACGGCTGCAGACCGACCACATCGACCTCTACCAGCTGCACGCCCCGGACCCGGTCACCCCGATCGAGGAGACCCTGAGCACGCTGACCGACCTCGTGCGTGAGGGCAAGGTGAGGTATGTCGGCTGCTCCAACTTCGCCGGATGGCAGGTCGCCGACGCCGCGTGGACCGCGCAGACGGCCGGGCTCGAGAGTTTCGTGTCGGTGCAGAACCGCTACTCGCTGCTGGATCGCACGGTGGAGGCCGAGGTCGTGCCCGCCGCAGAGCGGTACGGGCTGGGGGTGCTGCCGTTCTTCCCGCTCGAATACGGGCTGCTGACCGGCAAGTATCACCGCGGACAACCCGCGCCCGAGGGCACCCGCGCCGCCGTGGACTCCCGTGGACCGGGCTGGCTCGAGGACGCCGAGTGGGACCGTATCGAGGCTTTGACCGCCTACGCGAAAGCTCGTGACCTGTCGCTGCTGGACGTGGCGATCGCGGGCCTGGCCGCCCAGCCGAGCGTGGGTTCGGTGATCTCGGGTGCGACCTCGGCGCAGCAGGTGAGGGCCAACGCGGCCGCCGTCCGGTGGCAGCCGAGTGCCGCCGACCTGGCGGAGCTGGGCGAGATCTGAGACCGGCACCGAGCCGATTGGCTCAGTGGCACGAGGCGGTGTTATCGTTACAGCCGCTTCTGGGGCTATGGCGCAGTTGGTAGCGCGTCTCGTTCGCAACGAGAAGGTCGGGGGTTCGAATCCCCCTAGCTCCACCCAGTAATCACGCGGCTATCGTCCATTCTTTGGTTGATCGGCAGGGATCTCGTCAGCCATTCG
>CAYPQR010000908.1:0-1098 GCA_964412865.1 uncultured Intrasporangiaceae bacterium | reverse complement strand
TCGGAGCTCATGCCCGCCCGAGGTAGGACCCGGCCCGCGTATCCACCTTCACCTTGGTGCCGGTCTCGAGGAAGAGCGGCACCTGGATCTCGGCGCCGGTCTCCAGCGTCGCGGGCTTGGTGCCACCCGTAGAACGATCGCCCTGCAGACCGGGGTCGGTCTGGGTGATCTCGAGGGTCACGGAGGCCGGCAGCTCGACATACAGCACCGTGCCGTCGTGGGTCGCGACGATCGCCTCCTGGTTCTCCAGCAGGAAGTCGGCGGCATCTCCCACCGTCTCGGCGGGGATCGTGATCTGGTCGTAGGTCTTGGTGTCCATGAACACGAAGTCCGCGCCGTCCTTGTAGAGGAACTGCATGTCGCTGCGGTCGACGCTCGCGGTCTCCACCTTCACGCCGGCGTTGAAGGTCTTGTCGACGGTCTTGCCGGACAGCACGTTCTTGAGCTTCGTCCGCACGAAGGCGGGGCCCTTGCCCGGCTTGACGTGCTGGAATTCGACGACGGACCACAGCTGCCCCTCCAGGTTGAGGACCAGGCCGTTCTTCAGATCGTTCGTGCTTGCCACTCGTTCAACTCTCTCGTATGCCAGGCGCCCCCTCCCCGCATGAAGACACGGGGCGAGACACCGAAACTCGTCATTGGGGTCGGCCAAGTCTACGGGACAGCGCCATCTCACCGCATATCGGCGCATCGCCGCGTGCCCGTTGGGCCGGCCGCGCGAGCCGGCGCTCATCTGCGGACCGGTGGCGGAGGACCGGAGGTGTAGGTGTGGCCGGTGGGGGTGGTCCATGTGGTGTGGTGCCAGGCTCCGGTGTCGTGGTCGGGGCGCACTTCTTCGGAGCTGGCGCTATCGGCTGGTTCGGGTGGTTCGTGGGGTCCGGCGCGTTCGGCGGTCACCTGCCAGTCCGGATGCTCCTTGAGGTAGTTGCATCCTTCGCACAGTCCTTGTCCGTTGACGGCGGTGGTGGCGCCACCGTCGGCGTGGCGCCGGATGTGGTCCAGGTGCCGGATCGGCGCATCACAGCCCGGCATGCGACAGGTCTGGTCGCGGATGATCAGGAATTTGGCGAGCAGGCCGTCGTAGTGGCGGCGGGTGGA
>CAYPQR010000907.1:0-1099 GCA_964412865.1 uncultured Intrasporangiaceae bacterium | reverse complement strand
TGATCTGGCTTCAGTTCGACCATGACGACGTTGCGAATCACGCTCCGCAGTCTACCCGTCGGACCGCCCGATCCCAGAGGTATGAGGCCGGCCACTCGTCGCGGCCCCGTTGCGTCCGGAGCGTTGTTAGCCTGTCCGCCATGGTGACACCTGAGAGCCGCCCCGGCGCGGCCGCCGCGACCACGACCGAGGCCGCCGCCGACATGTTCGTGGGCACGCAGATCAACTTCTTCTGCGCGGATGTCCAGCGCTGCGCGGGCTTCTTCGAACGGCTGGGGATGCCGCGCAGGTTCGTCTATCCGAACGCCGATGCTCCGGTCAAGATCGAGGTCGAGGCCGGCGGGGTGCGGATCGGCTTCGACAAGGCGGAGGTCGCCAACGACATTGCGGATCTCGGCGTCGAGGCCGGGGGAGCCCGCTCCGCCGAGGTCGCCGTATGGGTGACCGATGTCGACGCGGTCTACGAGAGCGCCCTACACGCCGGTGGCCAAGCCCTTCGGGCGCCGATGGATTCGCCGGACGGCCGGCTCCGATATGGATGGGTGCTCGACCCGGAGGGCCACCAGATCAAGATCCTCCAGAAGCGCTGAGCAAGGACGCGAGCGGCCGCGGCATACGACGAATCGGCCGGCGAATCCGCGGTGACGTCAGCCTGCCTCCTCGGCGAGCTCCAGCCAGTCTTCTTCCAATTGCGTTGTCTGCCCCTGGAGTTCGTGCAGTTTCTGGGTGAGCGCGGCGAGACCCTCGTAGTCGGACTGGTCGTGCTCGGCCATCTGCTCGTGGACCCGGTCGATCTGCTCCGATAGCCGTGAGAGGCGCCGCTCGATCGTCGCGATCCGTTTGCGGGCCGCTCGTTGGGCGGCCGGCGAGGGCGCACTGGTCGTGGCCGCCACGGGGCCCGAGGCCGCCAGCGGCGCCACCCGCCTGGAGTCGTCTCGCTCCTGCTCTCTCAGCCGGAGGTATTCGTCGACTCCGCCGGGCAGATGCCGCAGCCGCCCGTCAAGCACCGCATACTGCTGGTCCGTGACGCGTTCGAGCAGGTATCGGTCGTGCGAGACGACGATGAGGTTGCCCGGCCAGCTGTCGAGGAGGTCCTCCA
>CAYPQR010000906.1:0-1099 GCA_964412865.1 uncultured Intrasporangiaceae bacterium | reverse complement strand
GGGAGGCCGAGCGAGCGGGTGAGGCGATTTCCCTCATACTGTTGCGGTTTCGACCGCGTCCACCGGCTGATCAGGCCGGGCACGCGAACCCGCTCCGCGCCGTTTGAGGCGGTGCTCGAGGTGTTCGGCGACCTTGGTGATGGAGTAGTTGATGATCACGTACATGACGGCGACGATCACCATGACCGGCAGCATGTTGCTGAAGGCGGCGACGGAGTTGTCGCCCGATTTCAGCAGTTCGAGATAGGTGATGTTGTATCCGAGCGCCGTGTCCTTCAAGATGACGACGAGCTGACTGACGAGGATCGGCAGCATCGACGTGACGGCCTGCGGCAGCATGATGCTGCGAAGCGTCTGGCCGGGGCTCAGTCCGATCGACAGACCCGCCTCACGCTGGCCGGCGGGCAACTGGTCCACACCGGAGCGCAAGACCTCGGCGATCACGGCGCTGTTGTAGAGCGTCAGACCCGTGACGGTGCCCGCCAACGGGTTCATCGACGAACTGAACACACCGTTGTATGCGTAGACGCCGAACGAGAAGATCATCATCAGCAGGACGGGGATCGCCCGGAAGACCTCGACCCACACCGTGCACACCCATACCAGCGGGCGGATGCTCGACATCCGCGCCAGGGCGAGCAGCACCGCGAGCACCGACGCGAAGGCGATGCTGATCAGGGCGGCCTTGATGGTGCCCCACAGGCCGGGCAGCAGGTAGGACTCCCAGACCGTGCTGTGCACGAAGGGCGACCACTTCGCGCTGGTGAACTGCCCCTTGCTGTCCAGCTTCCAGTAGACGACGGCCAGGATCGCGAGCAGCAGGAGCACGCCGATCGCCGAATAGACGCGATGCCGGGCCCGGGCCTTCGGCCCCGGAGCATCGAAGAGGACGCTGGCGCTCATCGCTTCACCGCCAGACGCTTGGAGAGGATCCCGGTGCCCACACCAACCGGGACGGTGATGACGACGAAGAAGACCGCCATCACCAGGAAGGCGAGATTGAGCAGGTCGGAGCGGAACTCGTTGATCCGGGCCAGTTGGAAGGAGACCTCGGCGACGCCGATCGTCATGACGACGGTGGTGTTCTTGGTCAGCGCGA
>CAYPQR010000905.1:0-1103 GCA_964412865.1 uncultured Intrasporangiaceae bacterium | reverse complement strand
GGCAGCGCTTCCGGCACAATGCCCTCGACCCACTGCCGCAGGATGTCGTGGTCGTCGATGAGGCATCCATGGTGTCGCTCAGCCTGATGGCGCGGCTGCTGGAGGCGCTTCCGCCGGCCACGCGGCTCCTTCTCGTCGGCGACCCCGACCAACTCGCATCCGTCGAGGCGGGTTCGGTGCTCGCCGATCTCGTCGACGGGCTCGAGGGCGACGGAAGCGTCGTACGTCTGACCGAGGAGCACCGGCTGACCGAGGGAGGTGCGCGGCTGGCACGGGCGTTCCGTGCCGGTGACGCCGGAGCCGTGCTCACGGCATTCGATGCCGGCGCCGACGGGATCGAGCTGCTCGAGACGGGGGAGCCGACGCTCGACCTGATTCCCGGCGTGGTCGAGCACGCCGTGACGCTGCGGGAACTCGCGCTTCGAGGTGACGCCGTGGGCGCACTTGCTCACCTGGGTGAGTCGCGGTTCTTGTGCGCCCACCGCACCGGACCCTATGGCACGCGGCACTGGAACCGGCTGATCGAGCGGGCCCTCGCCGAGCACGCGCCCGAGGTGGCGATCCAGCCGATGTATGTCGGCCGGCCGATCCTGGTGACGCGCAACGACTACGGGCTCGGCCTGAGCAACGGCGACACGGGTGTCGTCATCCATACGGAGGACGGGCCGATGGCAGCGATCGAGACCGGAGCCGGCATGATGCAGCTGTCGCCGTGGCGTCTGTCCGACATCGAGACGATGCATGCGATGACCGTGCACAAGGCACAGGGGAGCCAGGCTGCGGAGGTGACAGTGCTCGTGCCGCCTCCGGAGTCGCGACTGCTGACGCGCGAGATGCTCTATACCGCGATCACCAGGGCGCAGCAACGACTCACCGTGGTGGGCACCCGCGAATCCGTCCGTCTGGCCGTCGAATCACCGGTCAGGCGCTCGTCGGGCCTGGCGCGCCGAGTGAGCACGGCACCCGGCCCGGCCGAGAAGCCCTCCCGTGAGTAGCGAGCGCTCCGGCGCGGGCTACTCGACCAGCCCGGGGTCGGGAGCCTGCTCGGACGCGGGCGTGAATGACGGGGCTCGACGGCCCAGTCGACGGGGGAACCACCAGTT
>CAYPQR010000904.1:0-1104 GCA_964412865.1 uncultured Intrasporangiaceae bacterium | reverse complement strand
GACGTGCTGACGGGTCTGTGCAGTCAATTCATGCTCCTTCTGCTCATCACCGCCACACTACTTACTTCTGAGTAACTTCGGTGGAAATCAAGGCTTCGTCGTGCCCGGCCGCGGCCCGCGCGGGCAGGAACACCAGCGCGCCGACCGCGGCGAGCGCCGTGGCGACGGCGGCGACCAGCGATCCCGCCGACAGTCCGCTCGAGAAGGCCTGCTGCACGGCGTCGACGGCGGCCGACCGGATCGGCGCGGGCAGGCTCGCCGCCGTGGCCAGCCCGTCGGTCAGCGATCCGCGAGCGGAGTCGACCGCCGACACATGCACGCCGAGATCCCCCAGATGGGAAGCGACCTCGGGCCCGTAGCGAGAGTTGAGCACCGAGCCGATCACCGCGACCCCGAAGGCACCACCCATCTCGCGGGTGGTGTCGTTGATGGCGGATCCCGCGCCGGCCCTGCTCGGCGGCAGCGACCCCATGATCGAGTCGGAGGCAGGGCTCGCGGTGAACGCCAGCCCCGCGGCCATCAGCACCATCGACAGGATCACCCGGCCGAAGTATGCGGAGTCCGGGGCGAGCCCGACCGCGACGGCGAAACCGCCGCTCATCATGGCCAGACCGCCTGCCACGACGATCTTGGTGCCGAGTCGCCTCGTCGCCAGGATCGCTACAGGAGACATACCGCCCGTGACGATCGCAAAGGGCAGCGTCGCCACCCCCGCGCGCAGAGGGCTGTAGCCGTGGATCGCCTGGAAATACAGGGTGATCATGAAGATGAAGCCGAACAGCGCGAAGAAGGCCAGCGATATCGAGCCTGCGGCGGCCGAGAATCGCGCGTTGGCGAAGATCCGCACGTCGACGAGAGGATGATCGCGGCGCAGCTCCCACGCGATGAACGCAGCGACCAGCACCGCCCCGACCGCAAAGCCCAGGATCGTGACGGGTGAGCGCCAGCCGCGCGTCGGCGCCTCGATGACCGTGCCGACCAGCAGCACCATCGAGGCGACCGCGAGCAACGCACCGGCCGGGTCGAAGCGGCCCGCATCCGGGTCGCGTGACTCCGGCAGCCACCGGTTCAGGGCCAGCGCCACGAGGCCGAGCACGGCGCCGA
>CAYPQR010000903.1:0-1105 GCA_964412865.1 uncultured Intrasporangiaceae bacterium | reverse complement strand
TGGGCGAACAGGGCGCGGTCGCCGTCGGAGGCGGTCAGGCTTCCCTTCCCGACCAACTTGGCGAGTTCGGGATGCCGATCGTCGATGTCGTGGAACCAGGCCTCGAGAAACGTGGTGCCGGTGTAGGCCGGTCGGGCGCCCGAAACCGCCGCCCGCACACGTGAATGCGCGCCGTCTGCCCCGATGGCCAGGTCCGCCTCGACCACTTCACCATTGTCAAACCGCAGGACCCGAGGGCCGGTCATTTCGCCCCCGACCGTCACGAGTCGATGCCCCCACCGGACCGTCCCCGGTTCGAGCGACGTGAGCAGCAGATCGCGCAACTGGCCGCGATCGATCTCCGGGGAGACCGCCTCCCCGGCCTGCGGCATGTGGTGGGAGATGACGTGGCCGTCCGGCCGCGCAATGCGCAGCTCCTGGCCCTCGAATCGTGCAAGCGCGAAGAAGTCGTCGAGCAGGCCCGCCTCGCGCAATGCGACCTGGCCGTCGTCGTCATGCAGGTCGAGCGAACCTCCCTGGTTGCGAGCCGACGCGTCCTCGTCGCCCTCATACACGGTGACGGCTATCCCGTGCCGCTGCAGGATGCGCGCGCACGTCAGACCTCCCGGCCCGGCCCCGACGATGGCGATGCGGGCCCTTGACCGCGTCGGACTGTTCATCTGGGTCCCCTTCGTTCGCTGTGCTCCGCGCTCGACCGCGGTGCACGATCACCGTAGCAAATTATTGGAGTGAATCTAAATTTAGAGTCACATCAGTATTGCTGGTAACCTGGGCGGATGGTCGAAGAACGAACACCGGGTCGCCGCGCACGCAAGCGGGAGGCCACCCGACGCGCCATCGCCGATGCGGCACTGGAGCTGTTCCTAGCGCGCGGATTCGACGACGTCAGCGTCACCGAGGTCGCCGAGCGAGCGGATGTGGCAGCCGCCACCGTGTTCAACTACTTCCCGAGCAAGGAGGCGCTCGTCTTCGACCGGGACGAGCGCCTCGATGACGACCTGATGCGGGCGGTGAGCGAACGCCCGGAAGGCACGACCATTCTGGAGGCCCTGCGGGACCACGTGCTCTCGACCTGGGTGCCGCTGGCCACCGACCCCGGCCTCGC
>CAYPQR010000902.1:0-1105 GCA_964412865.1 uncultured Intrasporangiaceae bacterium | reverse complement strand
AACCTCATGCATCAGCCGACGTCGCCGACCCAGCGCATCTCACCATCGACGATGTCATCGCTCGCAACCATCCCGAGATGAAGCGCAACTCGCTGCGACACCACGTGGTCGGGATGGATGTGTGCCATCACACGATGTATGTCACGGCCCACCAGATCCGCCACCAGCAGGGCCGTAGCTCGCTTCGCATATCCGTGCCCTTGCCACGGCCGACCGATCACCCAAGCGATTTCGGCGCTGTCACCATCGACGGGGATGGTTGCCTGGACGTAGCCGATCGGTTCCCCGTTCAGCACCACCACGAGGTTGATCCACTTCTGGGTTCCATCGGGAGAATGACCCGCAACCTGCGAGGAATAACGCCGGACCAAGTCCTCGTATGTCGGGGGCTGCCCGCCGGTGTGTCGATAGAGCGTCGCGTCTGCGAGGACGGCAACCATCGCCGCAGCATCCTCCACGACCAGAGGCCGAAGTCCGAGCGCCTCACATCCAGTGCTCACGGCACCGTCCACGGGTCGATCAGCTCGACGCCGGTATGCACGAAATCCTTGACATTGCGCGTAGCGCAGGTTGCTCCGTGCGTCAGGCAGATCGCGGCGATCTGCGCATCGGCAGTACTGATCGGTGCTCCCGTGCTCTCTCGAGCCACGAGCACGTCGGCGTAGCGGTCGGCCGCCACGTCATCGAACGGCAGCACAGCGCGGCCGCCCCGGTACGGTGCGAGCGCCGCGTCGATGCGCCTGGTCAGCTCATCCCTGCGCCGACCATCCGGCAGCCGTCGCACACCCGCCAACAGTTCCGCGAGCGTGACGGACGTAATCGCGACGTCACCCTCCAGGGACGCGAGCCAGTCCACCACGCGTGGCTCAGGCAACGGTCGAAAGATCTCCGAGATCACGTTCGTGTCGAGAATGATCACTCGAAGTCCACCGCCCGCGCGACGTCATCGCGCACCGGGATCGGCAGATCTTCGACTCCACCGATATCCTGCGCGGCAGCCAGCAGAGCGATTCCGATGTGCGGCCTGCGTGCAGCCTTGGTAAGGATGGCGCGAACCTCGGCTTCCATGGACCGACCGTGCTCCTTCGCCTGCGCGGCGAGTTGC
>CAYPQR010000901.1:0-1107 GCA_964412865.1 uncultured Intrasporangiaceae bacterium | reverse complement strand
TGCTGTGGCAGGTCGTGCGAGCCTACGGGCTCGACCGCGGCCAGGCCGAGGACGTGGTCCAAAGCACCTGGCTCGCGCTCGTCCGCAGTGCGGAGTCGATCAAGGACCCCGAGGCGATCGGGGCCTGGCTGACGACCACCGCGCGGCGGGAGGCGTGGCGCACGACACGCCGCTCGCATACGGGTGAGCTCCTGGACGACGAGGTCCTGGAGCGCACCACGCCCGCGGCCCGGTCGGCCGAGGCGATGGTCGTCCAGCACGATGCGGACGATCGGCTGTGGGCGGCCGTGGTGAAACTCTCGCAGCGGTGCCAGCGGCTGCTCAGGGTGATCGCATTCTCGGAGCGGCCCGACTACGCGCAGCTGGCATCCGACCTCAGCATGCCGGTCGGAAGCATCGGACCCACCCGGGGCCGATGCCTCGCAAAGCTCAAGACGCTCCTACAGGAGCCCGACACCGAGGTGCTACGTGGACACTGAAAATCCCCCGTATGCGGGCGGGACCCCGACCTATGCCGACCTGGCCGACATGTGGTCCGCCCACGACCCGGCCCCGCCCGGGCTGGCCGAGCGTGCCCTGGTGGCCCTCGAGATGGAGGATTTCGATGCCGAATACGAGTTGCTGCACATCATCGAGCGCGGCAACCTGCTCGTCGGCACGCGCGCTGCCGGTGCACCGGAGAAGGACGTCGCCACGGAGACCCTGACCATCGTCTTCTCCGGAAACTCCTGCTCGCTGATGCTGCGGGTCGGCCGGCTCGACGACGACCATCGCCGGGTCGACGGCTGGGTCTCTCCGCCGCGATCGGTGCAGATCACGCTGAAACAGCAGAAGGGCGACGTCCAAGTCGACTCGGACGCGCGGGGCCGCTTCGAGGTCGCCCGCATGCCCGCCGGCCTGACGCGCGCCGCACTGTCGTGCGACGAGGAGCAGCCTGCCGGCCAGGAGCAGCTCTTCGCCACCCCGGCATTCGAGCTGTAGCCGACACCAGGCGAACCCGCGTCCGGTCGTCTGAGCGAGGACCACCTCACAGCTGGTCGAGTAGCTCCGACGCGACGAAGGAGCAAGGAGCAGTGGGGGCACCTCCCGCATGGAGCGCAGCGCGCG
>CAYPQR010000900.1:0-1108 GCA_964412865.1 uncultured Intrasporangiaceae bacterium | reverse complement strand
CGGGACTCGCCGTCTGGCCTTACGCTGCGAGAAACCGCGAGTAGTGGATCTCCAACAGGCCGGGATCGGGCCGCTCCGCCCGACGCCGAGGCACAACACGTAGTGCCTGACCGTGCAGGCCCTTCAAGCCGTGCTCCAGCAGCGGCCCGTCGATCTCGTGAAGCACGTCGTCCCGGATCTCGACGGTGAGTTTCGGTGTGACGCCCAGAATGCCCGCGTCGTAGGCCGCGTGATGGATTTTGCAGAGTGCCAGGCCGTTGCGAACTGCCGCAATACCCAGTTCGTGCCGATCCTCGACGATGTGGGCCGCATCGAGCAGCACGCTGTGGCGGAGTTCGCAGACGGCACAACGCGTGTTGTATGCCCGCATGACCATGCTCCGGAAGACCGGCTGGTGCAGTCGCCTGGTCGTCTCCTCCCGCAAATACCGCCGCATGACTTCCTCGACCTGCGATCCGGTCGACTTCAGGTGTTGCAAACCGTCTGTCGCAACCACGAACTGGTGAGCCCAGGGCTCTTCGTCGATCAGGTAGATCGGAAAAATCGGCTTGTAGAGCGCAGGGCCGACGCCCCAGAACCAGATCAGTGGTACTCCTGCACGCATCGCTTCTCGAAGAGCTCGATTCTCCGCGTGCTCGGGCTGGTCCCCTCGCCACTTGTAGCGAACCAATCCGTCCGGGCCGAGGTCGTCTTCATATGGCCGCTGGACTCCCTCGGGTCGGAAGGTCGTGCGGATCGACAATGCGGATCGCAGCACCGCCGGCTTGCGGATCCCGCGCTGGGCATCCATCAGCCGGAAGGGCTCGCCATGAAAGGTGAAGTCACCGATCTCAGAACTAGAGAGGGCGTCGAGCCCGTCGTTCGTACGCACCTTGAGCCACTCGATCGCCGAGGAGCGAAGCACCAGATCTTCGGCGTCGGACCACATGCTGACAGCGTGCCACGGCGGAGGGCCCCACGGGGGCGACTCGAACGGTCCGCGCGGACTCGATCGTAATACGCTTCGCCGAAGTGGACTGAAGAGAATGGACTCACGCCCTCATCGGCGCGACCGCCTCCGGCCCGCGGTATGCCCCCGGTAGCAGCTCGATGGCCAGCACGCTGATCG
>CAYPQR010000899.1:0-1108 GCA_964412865.1 uncultured Intrasporangiaceae bacterium | reverse complement strand
CGATCGAGTAGCACACCATCGCGACCCGCTGGGCGGGCCGATCACCCCAGCCGCGTGCGAGATCGGTGGCCTGGGTCAGGGCGAGCACCGTCTTGCCGCTGCCCGCGCCGCCACGCACCTCGACCCGGTGCAGCAGTCGCGTGACGCCGAGCAGCGTCGCCTGCTCTCGTGTCAGCCGCTCCGCCCGTGCCGCGCGCTCACCGGCATCCGCGGTCACGTCGCGCATGGGAAGGTGGCGCCCATCCAGGATCTCGACGATCAGCGCCACGTCGTCCTCGGTCGGCGGTCGGTTGCCGGTCACCTGTCGTGCCGGCACGTCGCGCAGCCGGTCGGCGAGTTTTGCCTGGTCCTCCCGGCCGTGGACGGCCCAGCGCGGGCAGTCCGGCATGGCGAAGTCCGGGTCGATCGACGAATACGGGGTGACGACACTGTGCGCCCACCGGATCCGCGTGCGCGACGAGTCGCGCCAGCGAGGGTCCTTCTCCACATAATCGCGGATGGCGTATTTGGTGGTGCGCACCTGGTCGACGGGGTCGATCCGCACCCGGCGTCCACCGCGCCGTTGCCACCACTGCGTACCCTCCACCCAGACGCTGCCGCCCTTGACCTCGACGACGAGCACGCCGCGGCCCGGCATCAGCAGCACGAGATCGGCCTCGTGGTCCTTGCGTTCGTCGGTGAGGCGCACCCCGGACAGCACGATGTCGTCGTCGCCGAGGTTGCGGACCAGGCGTTGCCAGACCTCGCGTTCCGATTCGGTGACGAAGGCCGGGTCGGCCGGGATCGCCTGCGCTGACATGTTCCCCCTCGCATACCGGTGATGACGATCCGAGTATGCCGTGCCGCGCCCCATCCCTCCGCCGAGTGGCCTACATACCCGCCGAGCGGCCCACTTATTCACGCAAACAAGTGGGCCGCTCGGCGGGTATGTAGGCCACTCGGCGGGAGACACGGAGCAGCGGCCTCGCACGGGCCGACGGTGTCGCGTGGCATGGTGTGGGCATGACGTCGAGTGCCGAGAGTGTGGTCCTGGTCGACGAGTCGGGCCATCCGGTGGGCACGGCGGACAAGGCGACCGTGCACAGCCACGAGACGCCGAGGCACCTGG
>CAYPQR010000898.1:0-1112 GCA_964412865.1 uncultured Intrasporangiaceae bacterium | reverse complement strand
CCTTTCGCACCAGGACGCCGATGTTGGAGTCGAAGTAGGGCTTGGAGAAGTCGACCTTCTTGGCCCGCTCCGGGGTGATCGAGATCTCGGCGAGGGCGATGTCGAACTTGTTGGTGCGGCCGGCGACCAGCTGGTCGAACGAGACGTTCTTGACTGTCACCGACTTCAGTCCGGCCATCTTGGCCAGGGCCGCGGCCATACAGTATTCGTAGCCGTCCTTGATCGAGTCGGGCGTCGTGCCGTTCCACCAGCCCTGTGCCGGAAGCGTCGTCTCAACCGTGAGGGTGCCGCTTTGTGCGGGGTCGACCTTGATCGTGTTCGCCTTGATGCTGGAGACATCGCACTTGCCGTAGTCACCGCCACCGGATCCGCCCGATCCTCCGGAACCGCCGGCCGCGGCGGATGTGCCGCCGCCGGAGCCCGAGCTGGAGTTCGATCCGGAGCCGCAGGCCGCCAGGGAGGCGGCGGTCGCCACGACGGCGGCGACGCTGAGAGCGCGTTTGATGAGCATGGTGTGGGGTTTCCTTTCCACTGAGGTCAGGCCACAGCGCGAGGCAGATCGTCCGTAGGTCTGTGTGTGATGCAAACCATATGCCGTAGGTGTGTCGTGTGGTGGCCAATTTGCGGCAGCCGGTGGGTCCGGCGCCAATTGTCGTCGTCTCGCGGTTCCTGGGCCGCAGAGTTGACGGGACTGCCGGCTACGGCAGCTTCCAGATCGGCACCGAGGCGGGGTCGCCACCGAATGCCGGGCCGAGATAGTCCTTCGAGAGCTTCTTCAAGAAACCGCTCTTGATCAGTGTGCTGATGCCCTTGTCGAACTCCTTCTCGTTGGCCGAGCCCTTGGGATAGATCGCGCCGTAGTGCTCGCCGGTCTTGTATTGACCCGCGACCTCGAGCTTGCCGTCGGTCTGCTTCGCCTCGGCCAGCACGACCGCGGTGTCGAGCAGCGCCGCATCCGACTGGCCCGACAGCACGCTCTGATACAGCGTCTGGTTGTCGGGATAGATGCGCTGGGTCTTGCACTTCAGCTTCTGCTTCAAGAACGGCACGGAGGTGGTGCCGGAGTAGGCGGCGCAGCGCTTGCTGGTGATGTTGTCGGCGGTGATGCCGGA
>CAYPQR010000897.1:0-1116 GCA_964412865.1 uncultured Intrasporangiaceae bacterium | reverse complement strand
GCAACACCTCCGGCGTGTTCGACGGCGACATCGACGGCTTCATCGAGGCCGGCATCCGCTGGCGCCGCGGGCAGCAGAACGGCTGAGCCGGGAACACACCGCCTGTCGGAGGCGGCTGGCAGGATGCTCGGACATGGAATCCACGAGCCAGACATATTCCGGCGACCTGCGCGGCGCCCACTTCACCCGGGCGAGCCTCACCGGCGCGCGGTTCGCCGAGGTGGACCTGGGCGACGTCGTCATGCGCGGCGTCAACCTCTCGGGAGCCGACCTCGACGACCCCTTCCTCACCGGCGGCGAGAGCACACTGACCGTCAACGGCGTCGACGTGGTCCCGCTGATCGACGCCGAGCTGAATCGTCGGCTGCCGGGGCGCGACCAGCGTCATGCCGCGGACCCCGAGGGGCTGCGCTCGGCGTGGGCGGCGATCGAAGCCGCCTGGGCCGATGCCATCGACCGGGCTGCCGCCATGCCGGACGGCGCCGTCGACGAATCGGTCGAGGGCGAGTGGTCGTTCGCGCAGACGCTGCGTCACCTCGTGATGGCCACCGACATGTGGCTGGGGCGCGGCATCCTCGGCCGCGAACAGCCCTTCCACCCGCTCGGCATGCCCAACGCGGAGCACGAGGCCGACGGTGAGGACATGTCGGTCTTCGCACCCGGGACCCCGCCCTACACCGACGTGCTCGAGGCGCGCGCCGACCGGGTCGCGATGGTGCGCGACTTCATCGGCGCAGCGACACCCGCACAGCTCGCGCAGGAGCGCCGCAACCCGCACGACCAGCGCTACCCGGAGACGGTGCTGTCGTGCCTGCACACCATCCTCGAGGAGGAGTGGGAGCACCTGCGCTTCGCGCTGCGCGACCTCGACGCGATCGACGCCGCCGCGGCCCGCTGACCGTCCGGCGAGATTCACAGGTGAACGACCGGGCTCGCCCGGCGTGCCTCCCGCGCCGTGCCGGGCAATCGACATACGGTGGCTGCGCCCCTGATCCGTAGCTCCACAACCCCGACCGGGCGCCCATCCGCGGGCCCCCGATCACCATGAGGCCACGCCACCCGATGATTCGATTCGAGCACGTCACCAAGAGGTATGACGCCAAGAGCGCGCCCGCG
>CAYPQR010000896.1:0-1116 GCA_964412865.1 uncultured Intrasporangiaceae bacterium | reverse complement strand
ATGCGCCCTCCCGCCCGGGGTGACTCCACGCCACCCTTGGCTGGTCGAGTAGCCGAGCCGCTAGGCGAGGCAATGGGGGCACCGCCCAGCGCGAAGCGCGAGGGGGAGCTGCGACCGCAGCGTGTCCCCCGCCCCGACCTCGGTGACCACTCCGGCGACCCCGTTGGCAACGCAACTTACGAGGTCTCGATACACCGCTCGCTCGTCCCTCGCATCGCGGCTACTCGACCAGCCAGTTGGCAGCGACCGTCGCGAGGTCTCGATACGGCTCGCGCTGGGCGCTCGCCTACTCGACCAGCCCAGGTGGGGGTCCATCACAGACCGCCCGAGGGCCGGCCCAGGGGCCTCGGTCGCGAGCCGCGGCGTGGCAGGATCGAGGGGTGACGACGATTCTCTCCATCCAGTCCTCGGTCGCCTACGGCCACGTCGGCAACTGCGCGGCGGTCTTTCCGCTGCAGCGCATAGGGGTCGAGGTGTGGCCGGTCAATACCGTGCTGTTCAGCAATCACACCGGGTATGGCCAGTGGCGCGGCCCCGTCATCGACCCGCAGGATCTGCGGGACGTCATCACCGGGGTCGGTGAGCGCGGTGCCCTGCCGGAGGTCGACGCGGTGCTCTCCGGTTATCAGGGCGGCAAGGAGGTCGGCGGCGTCATCGTCGACGCGGTCGACCAGGTGAAGGCGGCGAATCCGAGCGCGATCTATGCCTGCGATCCGGTGATGGGCAACGCCAAGAGCGGCTGCGTCGTGCATCCTGACGTGCCGATCCTGTTGCGCGAGAGCGTGGTGCCGCACGCCGACCTGATCACGCCCAACCAGTTCGAACTCGGATTCCTCACCGAGACCGACCCACACACGCTCGACGAGACACTCGCCTCGGTCCGTGCCGCGCGCGACATGGGGCCGCGGACCGTCCTGGTCACGAGCCTGATGCGGCCCGACGCGCCGGAGGGCACGATCGAGATGCTGGCCGCAGACGGCGACCAGGCCTGGATCGTCCAGACACCCCACCTTCCGCTGAAGGCCAACGGCTCCGGCGACGTCACCGCCGCCCTCTTCACGGCGCACTTCCTGCAGACGGCCCGACTCGACACCGCACTCGCCCGCACGGTCTCCT
>CAYPQR010000895.1:0-1117 GCA_964412865.1 uncultured Intrasporangiaceae bacterium | reverse complement strand
ACGATCATCGCCATGCCCAGCTGGTCGATGCCGCTCATGTCCAATGTGTCCGCGCCGTCGGGGGCGTCGGGCCGCATCGTCGTGCGGGCGACGCGATGCCCCAGCACGACATACAGCATGAATCCGGCGCAGTTGGCGAATGCGAACGCGAACCCCCACGGCGAGGCCACCAGGCGCAACTCGGTGAGTGCGGCCACACCGGCGACCGCGAGACTCAATGCGAGCAGGTTGCGCGGGGTGCGGGCGCCCAGCGCCGCCAGCACGAGGGTCCCGAGGAACTCGATCGCGCCGACCGTCGCCATGGGCAGCCGGTCGAGGGCCAGATAGAACGCCGCGTTCATCCCGGCCAGGACGACCCCGAGGGCGGTCAGCACCCACCGTTGCGCCGAGGTCATGCGCGCGAGCAGCCGCCAGGGCCGGCGCCATACGGCGAAGATCGCGGCCGCCGCCGTTATCCGCCACCATGCCACGCCCATCGGGCCGAGCCTGGTGAACAGCAGCACCGCCAGCGACGGCCCGAGGTAGTGGAACACAGCACTGATGAGGAAGTAGGTGGCCGGGGGCATGGCGGCCGCGGTCCGCGCCGTCCGCCCAGCGACTCTCGCCGTGACGCTCGAGACCATGCGACAATCATTGAAGGGATGAGGCCCGGCGTGAATGGCATGTTGCAGGAGGCGCACGCGAAGTGGTTAGAGAATCAATGTCAGGGGGCCGATCCGCCGTCAACAACGACAGTCCGCTGCTGGACGAGGTCAATGTGCGGCTGCTGACCGAGTTGCGGGGCAACCCCCGCATGGGCATGTCGGCGCTGGCCCGGCGCGTCGGTATGAGCGCGCCCGCGGTCACCGAGCGCGTGCAGCGGCTCGAACGTGCCGGTGTGATCACCGGATACCGCCTCGAACTCGACCCCGCCGCGCTCGGCTACCCCGTCGCCGCCTACGTGCGGATCCGCCCTGCCCCGGGACAACTGGCCAAGATCGCGGCACTGGCCGCCGAGATCCCCCAGATCAGCGAATGCCACCGCATCACCGGCGAGGACTGTTTCCTGCTCAAGGTCCACGTGCCGGCCGTCGACCAGCTCGAGGATCTGCTCGACAGGTTCCTGCTCTACGGACAG
>CAYPQR010000894.1:0-1121 GCA_964412865.1 uncultured Intrasporangiaceae bacterium | reverse complement strand
CCGACGAGGTCGACTACAAGATCCCGGGCAACGACGACGCGATCCGCTCCGTCACCCTGCTGACCCGCGTGGTGGCCGACGGTGTCGCCGAGGGCCTCATCGCGCGCTCGCAGGCGAAGTCCGGCGAGGCGGGCGAGGGCGGCGAGTCCGAGCCGATGGCCGAGTGGGAGCGGGAACTGCTGGAGTCCGAGGGCGCAGCCGCGGGAACCGACACCGAGGCCGGTCCGAGCGAGGTCAAGGCCGCCGCGGACGCGACGGCTGCGGTCGACACCGCCGGTGAGTCCGCCGCGGAGACCCAGGCCGTGGCCGAGGCGACCGAGAAGGCCGCCGAGGAGGTCGCCGGCGCCGACAAGCCGGCCACCGACGAGAACGCCGGCGCCTGAGCCGCACCGGCTGGTCATTCCCACCTTTTCTTTGAGTCGCTAAGGAGCGAAGCACACATATGGCGAACTACACCGCCGCCGACATCAAGGAGCTGCGCGCCCAGACCGGCGCCGGCATGCTCGACGTCAAGAAGGCCCTCGACGAGGCGGAGGGCGACAAGGCCAAGGCCATCGAGGTCCTGCGCGTCAAGGGTCTGAAGGGCGTCACCAAGCGTGAGGGCCGTTCGGCCAGCAACGGTCTGGTCACCGCGCACGTGGACGGTGGCGTCGGCACGCTGCTCGAGATCAACTGTGAGACCGACTTCGTCGCGAAGGGTGACACCTTCGGGGCGCTGGCGGACAAGGTGCTCGGCCAGGCCGTCTCGGTCGAGGCGACCGATGCCCAGTCGGTGCTGGACAGCCAGATCGACGGCACCTCGGTGCAGGCCGTGCTCGATGAGGCCAACGCCACCATCGGCGAGAAGATCGTTCTGCGCCGGGTCGGTCGCCTCGAGGGCGAGACCGTCGTGTCCTACCTGCACAAGACCAGCCCCGACCTGCCGGCGCAGATCGGCGCCCTTGTGGCCGTCAAGGGCGGCGACGAGCAGGTCGCGCGCGACATCGCGATGCACGTTGCGGCGTTCGCGCCGACGGTGCTGTCCCGCGACGAGGTCGACCCCGAGATCGTCGAGAAGGAGCGCAGTCTCGCCGAGGCCACGGCCAAGGAGGAGGGCAAGCCGGAGAAGGCGCTGCCCAAGA
>CAYPQR010000893.1:0-1122 GCA_964412865.1 uncultured Intrasporangiaceae bacterium | reverse complement strand
AGATCGGCTCTGCGCATGGGCAAGACGCTGATCAACAGCGACTGCACGGCATACTCCCGCCCGATCCTGGAACGCGCCGGACTTCGGAAGATCTCGGAGACCACGCCATACGTCTGGCAGCGGTGAGACGCCGGTCGTGCGGCGACCGGTCGCCGCACCGGAGTGGTCATCCGGCGGGTTTGCGCCAGACCGACACGTGGCGTTCGCTGTCGCCGGTGAACGGCGTGCCGTCCCAATCCTCGAGCCGCCACTCGAGGGTCATCCCGGCGAGCTGCGCCATGAGGTCACACTCCGCCGGCCACACATAGCGGAAGTTGCTCGTCGAGTAGTCGAAGGTCCCGTCCTCCCGGCGTGCGTAGTGGTGCGATGTGGCCCGTTGGGTCGCGAGGTCGAACGTGTCGAAGCCGGTGTGGCGCTCACCGACGTGGAACGGCACCGCCGTCTGGCCGGGAGGGAAGCGCCGCAGCGGTGGCACACCGATCTCGACCACGAAGCGCCCGCCGGGCCGCAGATGCCGCGCGGCGTTGGCGAAGCAGGCGACCTGTTCATCCTGAGTCCTCAGATTTCCCAGGGTGTTCCACACGAGATACACGAGGCTGAACTCCCCCGGCACTCTCGTCTGAGACATGTCACCGACCGTCACGGTCACCTCGGAGCGCTTGCGGTGCAGCTGATCGACCATGGGCTGCGACAGCTCGACGCCGGTGACGTCGACACCGCGCTCGAGGAGCGGTATGGCGATGCGGCCCGTCCCGATGGCGAACTCCAGCGCCGGGCCGTCCCCTGCCAGCCGCGCAAGGAAATCCACGGCCGGATCCACGACTTCGGGCGCGAACATGAAGGCCGAGGACTCGTCATACGAACGGGCCGTCTGCTCGTCCCAGAGATCGCTGCTCACCATGGTGTCAGCGTGCCCGAGCCGGCGATGGCGCGCCACCGCTTTTCCGGCCCCGAAATCTCGATCGTGTGCGCTCACGCCCTCCGGTTAGGCTGGAGCGGTGACAGACCCACAGCACACCACGACCAGCGACCGCAGGCTGATGCTCGTGCACGCTCACCCGGACGACGAGAGCAGTTCCACCGGCGGCACCATGGCCAAGTACGTCGCCGAGGGCGCCGCGG
>CAYPQR010000892.1:0-1123 GCA_964412865.1 uncultured Intrasporangiaceae bacterium | reverse complement strand
TGAGGTCATGTGACCCTCTCTCGCGCACGGACGGGACCGCGCGCCAGGGGCAGAAGTTGGGCAGCAAGTGAAAGCATACGGCCATGTCCGTCGGTGGCAAATGCCACCCCTGGTCGTGGTGTTGCATCCCCCACATCCTACGTGGATTTTGGTGGCGAACTTGCCGACTCGGCAAAATTCAGAGGCTATTCATGACATCATGACCGCGACGTGACCGGCATCCGCCGCGGCAGTCGCAGCCCCGACACCCCCGCCAGCACGAGCACCGCGGCGCCGAACCCGAATGCGGCGCCGAAGGATCCGCGGTCGACCAGCCACCCCGCGAGCACCGGCCCGATGACCTTCCCGGCATCGTTGGCCATGTTGAACACGGCGATGATGGTGCTGCCACTGCCCTTGATGACGTCACCGACGAGCGCTCCGCCGACCGGGCCGAGGAAGGCCGAGCCCGCTCCGAGCACCGCCATCGCCAGCATGACGATCACGAGATTCCGGCCGATGTCGAGCACCAGCAGGCCGCCTGCCGTCACGAATGCGCCCAGCACGAGCGGCACTCTGCGTCCGACGATGTCGCTCCACCGGCCGGCCGGGAACATCAGCGCGGTCTCCACGAGCGCCGACACCAGGAACGCAATGCCGACCCACCCGGCCGAGGCGCCGACCGCGTTGACGATGAACAGCGGCACGATCGTGCTGCGCAGCCCGAGCACGGTGAGGCCGATGGCGAGGTTGCTGGTCAGGGCCGCCTGGTATTCGCGGGTCTTCAGCGCATCGACCAGCCCCTGGGCCTTCGCATCAGGCGGGCCGGCCGCCGGCCGTTCGACTGGTTCGGGCCGGTCGGTTGCCTCCGGCGAGCATTCGTCCAGCAGAGCCGGATCGGCGGTGTCGCGTTCGGCGGCCGCCGGCGCGGCTTTCGATACGGCCGGCCGCGGGCGTGCCAGGAACATCATCGCGACCGCGCCCGACAGTGCGAGGCTGCCCGCATAGATGAAGAACGGCGCACGCAGCGACCAGCCGAGCACGGCACCACCCACGGCGGGCCCGGCGATACCCCCGGTGAGAAACCCGGAGCGATAGATGCTCATCGCCCGGCCGCGTGTGTGCTCCGTGGCCGCACGCAGCA
>CAYPQR010000891.1:0-1129 GCA_964412865.1 uncultured Intrasporangiaceae bacterium | reverse complement strand
CCGATCACCGACAGCGGCTCGTCGGCGTTGAGCGCGTCCATCGTCGCGCTGACTCCGCCCTCGACGGAATTCTCGATCGGCACCATTGCCGCGTCGATCCGGCCGTCCCGCAGTGCGGTGAGCGCCAGGTCGACCGAGCCGAAGGGCAGATGATCGGCGTCCTGTGCAGGCTTCCAGGCGTGCAGCGCCATCTGGGTGAACGTGCCCTCGGGGCCGAGATAGCCGAACCGCATGAGTCCTCCGCGTGAATAGATGCCTCAGACAGCGTATGGCTCGCCGCGCGGCGTATGCCCGCAGGTCTCGCCTCCTGAGCGGCGCGCTCCGCCTGCCCGGTGTTGCATGCCGTGCACGGCCAACGCCACGTGGCCCGGCCGGCTAGTACTGTCTCGCCCATGTCTTCACCGGCGTGGTCGCTCACCGACGAGGAGTTCCTGTCCGTCTACGGCCCGTGGCGCACGCGCACGCCCGACGACGTGCGGGAGCTGATGCGTGGCTACGACGGCATCTGGTTCATCGCCGGCGGATGGGCGATCGAGGCGTTCACGGGCGTCTCGAGACCGCACGACGACTGCGACGCGTCGGTCCTGCGCAGCCAGTTCGACGCCTTCCGGCGGCATGTGCGCGGCGACTATGACGTGTGGGCGGCGTCGGCGGGCGCACTCAAGCCGATCTTCCCCGGCCAGCCGGGCACGTTCGACGACCTCGCCCCGAAGGGGTCGGGGCAGGTGTGGCTGCGCCCGGGCTGGGACAAGCCGTGGGAGTATGACGTGCTGCTGGCGCCCGGCGACCCGCAGACGTGGGTCTACAAGCGTGACGAGTCGATCCGGATGCCGATGGCGCACGCGCTGTGGGAGAAGGACGGGATCCGTTACCTGCGGCCGCACATCCAGCTTCTCTACAAGGCCCGCGGCCTGCGATCCAAGGACCAGGCCGACTTCGAGGCGACCTGGCCCCTGCTGGAGCGGCCGGAGCGTGACTGGCTGCTCTCCGCCCTGCGCCGGACGCTGCCCGACCACCCCTGGCTGGTCTCGATACGCCTCGCCTAGCGGCTCGGCTACTCGACCAGCCCAGGTACTTTCCGGTCAGTAGCGGTTCGCGCTGCTCCATACCGCGTGACGCAGCCCCGGGT
>CAYPQR010000890.1:0-1129 GCA_964412865.1 uncultured Intrasporangiaceae bacterium | reverse complement strand
AGGTGGCTCAGCGCCTCCTGCCCGGCGGACAGGAGCTCGCGCTTGTCGGGGAAGTAGCGGAAGAACGTGCTCTTGGTGACGCCGGCCCGCTCGGCGATCTGCGCGACCGTGGTCTCGTCGAACCCCTGCTCGGCGCACAGATCGACGGCGGCGATCACCAGCCGCTGCCTCGTGCCTGGTTCCCACCGTGCCATGTCGCCATGATAGGCGATGGGACTTTTGTCCCATCACTTGATAGAGTGATGGGACTTCGGTCTCATCACTCTCTGAGGAGCACTCATGCACGTCTTCGTCACGGGCGGCACCGGCCTCATCGGCTCGGCTGTCGTCGCCGAACTGCTCGACCACGGTCACACCGTCCTCGCCCTCGCCCGGTCCGACGCATCGGCCGCGGCCCTCGAACGAGCCGGCGCCGAACCGCTGCGCGGCGACCTCGCCGACCTGCCCGCGCTGCGCAAGGGCGCCGCCCGGGCCGACGGGGTGATCCACCTGGCGTTCGCCAACGACTTCAGCAGTATGGACGCGGTCGCCCGCGCCGTCTCCGAGGAGAGCGCCGCCATGGAGGCCATGGGCGAGGAGCTCCTCGACAGCGATCGCCCGTTCGTCGTGGTCTCCGGCACCCCCGCCCTGCCCGGGCGCGTGTCCACGGAGGCCGACCCGCTGCAGACCGACGGCCCGGTGGCCGGGCGCAACCGGGCGGTCGCGGCGGTCCTGGACCTCGCGAACCGCGGAGTCCGCACCGCGGCCGTGCGCATGCCGCGCACCGTCCACAACGACGGCGACGGTGGATTCGCCGGACTGCTGACCCGAATCGCCCGCCAGAGTGGCGTTTCCGGGTATGTCGGCGACGGCTCACAGCGCTGGCCGGCGGTCCACGCCCTCGACGCCGCCGCCCTGATGCGGCTGGTCCTGGAGCAGGCTCCCGCAGGGAGCGCGTGGCACGCCGTCGCCGACGAGGGAGACGCGATGCGAGACATCGCCGGCGTCATCGGAAGGCGGCTCGGCCTGCCCGTCGAGGCCGTGCCACAGGAGAATTACGGCCCGCTGGGCGAGATCTTCGCGGCCGACCAGCCGTCGTCCAGCGCGCACACCCGCGAAACGCTCGGCTGGCGGCCCACGCACCCGAGCC
>CAYPQR010000889.1:0-1134 GCA_964412865.1 uncultured Intrasporangiaceae bacterium | reverse complement strand
CGGCGCTGGGCCTCGCGGCGGCGGCTGACCAGGCCGGCCTCCTCGAGCACCTTGAGGTGCTTGGAGACCGCCTGGACGCTCACGTCATAGGGCTGCGCCAGCTCGCCGACCGTGGCGTCGTCGGTGGTCAGCCGGGCGACGATGTCCCGCCGCGTGGGGTCGGCCAGGGCCGCGAAGGCCCGGGAGAGCTGGTCGGTCATCACTCCGCCTTCCTCAACCAAGTGGTTGAGAAGACGGTACGACGCGCCGGACAACATTGTCAACCACTTGGTTGAATACCTCTCTCCGGATGGGGCGAGCGGGGTTGTGGGCGCTCCGGCCGCGCCCGGACTACCGTGGCGATGTGTCCGCCGGTGCCTCCTCACCCAGCCGCCAGCCCGGCGCGCGCGGGGGCCCCGACTTTGCCGACGCCGGGTTTCGCACCGGACTGGACCCCGACACCGAGCGCCAGCTGGGCATCGCGGTCCAGGAGGTCATGCTGCCGGGGACCGTTCCCGCCCGGGTGGCGGCGGCCGAGGTCGCGGTGCGCTACCGGCCCGCGTCCGAGGCCCTCATGGTCGGCGGCGACTGGTATGACGTGGCCGACCTGGGCGAGGACCGGCTCGCCGTGGCCGTGGGCGACGTGGTCGGGCACGGCCTGCATGCGGCCGCGGTCATGGGGCAGCTGCGCAGTGCCCTCAGCGCGCTCACCATCGCCGACATCGGGCCCGCGGCGGCGTTGAGCGCCCTCGACCAGGTGGCTCGCCGCAGCCCGGACGCGACGGCGTCCACCGTGGTGAAGGTGGACATCGACCCGGACCTGGACCTGGCCATCTACAGCAGCGCGGGACACCTGCCGCCGCTGCTGCTGCGCCGCGGCGGGCAGGTGCAGGCCCTCGACCAGGCGCTCGGGCCGCCGCTGGCCGTCACCGAGCACCCCTGGAAGCGTCCCCTCGGCACGGCGACCGTCGTGCCCGGGGACACATTGGTGCTCTACACCGACGGGCTGCTGGAGCGCCGCGACGAGGACCTCGGCGCGGGCATCGATCGTCTCGGGAGAGCGCTGGTGAAGCACCAGGACCTGGCGGTGGAGGCACTCGCCGACCGCCTCCTGGAGGAACTGCCGCCGGGCCCGGCGCTGCGTGACGACATCGC
>CAYPQR010000888.1:0-1135 GCA_964412865.1 uncultured Intrasporangiaceae bacterium | reverse complement strand
CGGCGGCAACTGGCACATCAACACCGGCAACGGCTACTACGGCGGCCTCCAGTTCGACATCGGCACGTGGCTCGCCAACGGTGGGGGCTCCTTCGCCTCGCGCCCCGACCTGGCGTCCCGCGCCGCGCAGATCACCGTGGCCAACCACCTCTACGACCAGCGCGGCCTCGGCCCGTGGGGTTGCGCAGGCGCCGCCTGACCCCCACCTGCCGGCGTGAGGCCGCCCACCCCTCTCCAGGAAGGGGCGGGCGGCCTCCTCGTGTGCGGCGCGGCGGCCGGCAGATCAGCGTTCGGCGGTGATCTGCCAGCCCTTCCTGGTGTAGTACCACGAGCCGGGGAACCGCTTCGCGAAGTAGGGCCGCAGGTGCAGCCTCTCGATCTGCGGGAACTGGGGCCTGATCAGCTCCTGGGTCTTGTCGGCGCTCAGCAGGTTCCAGTGGTATTGCCGCAGCGGGCGCACCACATGGTCGGGAATGTCGTCCATGTTGAAGAACGTCAGCACGAGACCGCTCCGCGCGATCCGCATCGCCTCACCCAACGCGTTCTGCATGCCCTCCGGCGAGAGGTGCTCGAAGATGTCGAAGGCGAGCACGTAGTCGTAGCTGTCGTCCTCGAACGGCAGGTTCATGATGTCGCCGGTGCGGAAGTCGACGTCGGGGAAGCGACGCTTGGCGTTGTCGATGTTGGTGGGGTTGAGATCGACGCCGGTGTAGTCCAGATGCGGGGCGAGCCCATAGGCCGCGAACGCGCGGTAGTCGTTGGCGGAACCGCACGCGAGCTCCAGCACCGACAGGCGCCGTGTCGGCGTGCGGGCCGACAGCTCGTCGTGCCAGGTCTGCCGGAAGTGCCGCTCGCGGTCCTTGTTGACGTCGGAGATCTCGTGGATCTTGGCCCGCTTCTCCGGGTCGAGCCGGGCGGCCAGACTCTGGACCCCGGCGGCCTTCGCGCGGTCACGCAGCAGCGCGGTCGTCTCCAGGGCGAACCGCAGCTCGTCGTCCATCAGCGCCTCGAAGCTGTCGCCGAAGAGCTTGTGGATGAAGAAATGGCGGGCCAGGATGCTCGCTCCGTTGATGCCGGGATTCTGATATCCGGAGACCAGGTACTCGTCCAGATCCTCGGCCTTGTGCTTCTTCCA
>CAYPQR010000887.1:0-1140 GCA_964412865.1 uncultured Intrasporangiaceae bacterium | reverse complement strand
GGCAAGCGGACTCGCCCCTCGGCGTCGCCAGGGGTTCGGGTCTCCAGGAACTCTGTGATCGCGCCGGCACGCACCACTGAGAGATATGCCCGCCAGGACATGTCCTCGGGGTGCACGACCTTGGCATTCACCCGCTGGATGATGTCGGCCTCGGGAAGGGACATCGATCGATTGGTCCGTAGACCGTCACTGACGACCCCGGTGAGCGTTTGGTCTGACAGGCCGAGCAGCTGCTCGAACGTCTCGAGCAGCAGATTCTTGTTCGCCTTGTCGACGACGATGACTGTCACATTGTCGGCGCCCGCCGCCCGCGCCCACCGCTCGACAACGCCGGCGTGGTCCAGGTAGCGTCGCATGCGAGCCGAAATGAGTTCGTCCGCAGGTGTGTAGAACGCTTCGAGCCACTGCTCGAACGTTGCGGTGACACCTTCCTTCAGGCTTTCGATCCACTGTGGAACGAGAACCTCCGACAGTGGACGCAGGGTGATCACGATATGCGCTCGATCGCGACCGAGCCCGCGGACAAATGCCTCAGCCTCCTCGTCCGACGCCGACGCTGCCCACTCGTGGGTGACGAGCGCCCGTTTGTCGGGCTCGCCGTCGACTTCCTCCATCAGGTGTGTCCACTCGGATACCGGATGAAGGCGTCCCGCCTCCCAATAGTTGGCCCCAGGCGGCATCGGCTTGCCTGCGATGCGATCGACGAGCCAGTCCGGTTCCTGCAGCAGCGCGAACACCGCCGCTCGGTGGTGCCGGCCGGTGCCCGGGTAGTAGACACCCTGCTCATACAACGCGTCGCGTGACGCGCGTGCTGACTCTTGCAGGCTGGTGGTGCCCGTCTTCGGCGGGCCGATGTAGAGGACCCTTGTCCCCTCGGGCAGCGTCAGTGAGTCGTGGTCGTCGGTCACGGGCATGAGTCGACGGTATCGAAGCCGCACTGGGACGGCTCAGGGTTCCGCCACATCGGCGGTCAACTCTTCCCGCTGCCTATGCGGCTAGTTCAACCTGAGCGACTGCCGGGTGCGAGCCTTGTGGCCGAGGCGGATCCACAGGGCCCGCACAAGGTCTCGCGTGCTGAAGGACTCGGCGGCCTTCCGTGCGCGCTGATCGGCAGGCAGGCGCTTCACCTGGTCACGGATC
>CAYPQR010000886.1:0-1141 GCA_964412865.1 uncultured Intrasporangiaceae bacterium | reverse complement strand
CGGACGATCCCACCGCCCGGGTCGTCGTCCGGCACGACGCGCAGCGCCGACCAGCTCATCCGGCGCCTCCGTCCCGAGCGACGCGGATGCGCATACGACTCTCCATGACCGGCGACACTAGCGGACGCGGCGCCGACCGCCGGGTAGGGTGAACGCGATGTCCAGGCAATCCTTCGGCGAGGAGTCACTCGACCCCATCCACCCGGCCCCGGTCAAGGTCGACGTGACACACGTCGTCTATGCCGGTATGGCTTGCTGGGCGATTGCGCTCATCGTGTTGCTGGCCGTGCCGAGCCTGCATGAGGACGGCCGCGGCTGGTGGCCGTGGGTGCCTGTCATCGGCATCGTGCTGGGAGCCATGGCCTGGGTCTACATCCGGCGAGGCAAGGGGAACGCCACGGCCGCATGAGGCCTCGCAAACACCGCCGATTCGCGAGAAGGTGAGGGGTATGGCTGAACGATTCACGACCGTCATCCTGTTCGGGGCCACGGGCGATCTGGCGCGGCGCAAGCTGCTGCCCGGGCTGTTGCATCTGTTCGAGAGTGAGCTGCTGGGCAATCTGCGCGTCATCGGCACCTCCCTGGAGGACTATGACCGCGACTCGTTCATCGAGTTCGCGGCGCAGTCGATCGACGAGTATTCGACGCACAGCCGCACCGGAGACAAGTGGCAGGAGTTTTCGACGCGCCTCGACTTCGTGCCCGGCAACGCGGGTCCGGCAGGCCTGCGGAAAGCCGTCGAGAAGGCTGAGGCGGAGATGCCGCAGGGTCATCTGCCGCAGCGCCTGCACTACCTGAGCGTGCCGCCCAAGGCCGCACTGAGCGTCATACGGGAGTTGCGGGAAGCCGGTCTGGTCGAGCGCAGCCGGGTCATCATGGAGAAGCCGTTCGGCACCGACCTGAAGTCGGCCGTGGCGCTCAACAACGCTGTGCACGAGGTCTTTTCGGAAGATCAGGTCTTCCGTATCGACCATTTCCTCGGCAAGGAGGCAGCACTCAACATCCTCGCCTTCCGCTTCGCGAACGGTCTCTTCGAGCCCATCTGGCACCGCAACTTCATCGACCACATCCAGATCGACGTGCCCGAGACCCTGGGCCTCGAGTCGCGCGCGGCGTTCTACGAGGGCACCGGCGCATACCG
>CAYPQR010000885.1:0-1142 GCA_964412865.1 uncultured Intrasporangiaceae bacterium | reverse complement strand
TTCGCTCCTCCGCCCTACTCGACCAGCCCAGGGTGGGAGATTCTGGTCGCGGACCTCACGAGGGTCGCTGTCGGGGCGCCTCACCCACGAGCGGCCCGCACCGCCCTGTCGAAGCCGGGCTTGACGACCCCCTCGATCAGGTCGAGCCGCCGGTCGAACGGATAGAACGCCGACTTCATGGCGTTGATGGTGACCCACCTCAGGTCGTCGATGTCCCAGCCGGCCTCGTCGACGAGCAACTGCATCTCGTGGGACATCGACGTGCCGCTCATCAGCCGGTTGTCGGTGTTGACCGTCACCCTGAACCGCAAGTCCTTCAGATGCGTGATCGGATGGCTGGCGATCGAATGCGCCGCTCCTGTTTGGATATTGGACGACGGGCACATCTCGAGCGGGATCCGGCGGTCACGCACGTACGCCGCGAGGCGACCGAGCCTGTCGCTGCCGGGTGCCTCTTCCGCGGGCGGAGAGACAACGTGTTCGATGTCGTCCATGATCCGCACGCCGTGGCCGAGACGCTCGGCTCCGCACCACTGGATCGCCTCCCATATGCTCGGCAACCCGAAGGCCTCGCCGGCGTGAATGGTGAAGTGGGCATCCTCCCGCTGCAGATACTCGAACGCGTCCAGATGTCTCGTCGGCGGGAAGCCGGCCTCGGCACCGGCGATGTCGAATCCGGCGACGTCCTCGTCGCGGTATCGCACTGCCAGTCTGGCGATCTCGGTGCTCTTGGCCGCATGACGCATGGCCGTGAGCAGCGACCGCACGACAATGGGCCGCCCTTCGTCGGCGGCCCTGCGCATACCGTCGCGGAATCCGGCGGTCACCGTCTCGACGACCTCTTCGGGCCTCAGGCCCGCGCTCAGGTGCTGCTCCGGTGCATACCGCACCTCGGCGTAGACGACGCCGTCGGCAGCCAGGTCTTGGGCGCACTCACGGGCCACCCGATGCAGCCCTTCGACGGTCTGCATCACCGCGACGGTGTGCTCGAACGTTTCGAGATAGCGCTCCAGTGACCCCGAATCCGCGGCATCCCGGAACCACCGCGCCAGATCCTCCGGGTCCGTTGTCGGCAGCCCGCCATAACCGATGCGATCGGCCAGCTCGGCGACGGTCGAGGGACGCACACCGCCGTCGAGGTG
>CAYPQR010000884.1:0-1146 GCA_964412865.1 uncultured Intrasporangiaceae bacterium | reverse complement strand
GGCGGAGGAACTCGTTGCGGGACAACCCCAATGCTGAAGCCTCAGCATCGATCCGCTCGACAGTCGAGACGCTGAGTCCTCGGATGAGCACGTTCGTCATGGCGACCACCTCCACGCGAGATGATATCACGATATCGACCCCTCGAGAGGTTCTCCGCCGGCCGAGGACCACACCGACGAACTCGCGAACCTGGAGTGGGCGCTCCCGGGAGACAGCGCTCGCGCGCCATCGGTCCGCCGGGCTGTCGCCCCGTGGGGTGAGCTGGAAGAAGTGGCGCTCGTGCAGTTCCGGTTTGGAAGGCCACATATCGTACTGTTCGACGCCCAGCGCTCGGACGATACGGACGTCGACGCCGGTCTCCTCCCGCACCTCGCGAACCACCGCAGCCGCTGGCTGCTCGCCCGACTCGATGGTCCCTGCCGGGACCTGGATGCCGGTGACCTCGAGCGGGAAGTCATCATGCGTGAATACCAACAACCGATCGTCGCGGACGACGTATCCGACGACCTTCTGCACCAGCCGGCGCTCTGGACCGCCCCTCACGCGATCTGAAGCGGCATGATCTCGGCGATCTTGTCCTTCGATAAAGTCCTCCATCAGGATCTCCCCCGGGTGGATCGGTTCGATCTTGTCTGCGGTAGTCAACGATCTGCACCTCCTCCGGTCC
Organism: uncultured Intrasporangiaceae bacterium; assembly: GCA_964412865.1. Classification (GTDB taxonomy): domain Bacteria; phylum Actinomycetota; class Actinomycetes; order Actinomycetales; family Dermatophilaceae; genus Leekyejoonella. The sequence goes on along the minus strand of CAYPQR010000884.1, from coordinate 478 downwards.
GGCGTCGGTCTCTCGCGTTGCAGATCCGCCACCGGTCGTCGATCCTGATGCCGTGCTGACCAGCCCGGTCGCCCTTGAGGGCCTCGAGCCGGTTGCCGGGCGGAATGCGAAGGTCCTCAAGCACCTCCGCGGATCCCACCTGACGAAGCTTGCGCAGCGCGACGCGATGGATCCTCGGATCTATCGACCACACGCGCTCACGACGCCACAGCCGTTCGGTCTCCTTGCCGCCGAACGATCTGATCACGACACCAGTGGATGACGGAGTCCGTCATTAACGCTAGACGTCAAAACGGAACTCGACCGAGTTCCGGCACGTAGGACCATCTGAGCCCTCCACCGTTACCCGTCGATCATCGGGATGGGATCGAACGGTGGTGACGGATCGGATCTCAACCTCCGGTAGGTATCCACGTCGACCCGCTGCACGAGCTTCAGACGCTCCAGCCGAGCGGTCGAAGTCACGACGCAGTCGACG
>CAYPQR010000883.1:0-1151 GCA_964412865.1 uncultured Intrasporangiaceae bacterium | reverse complement strand
GCCTCGTAGTCCTGGGCCGGGGTCTCATCAGTCATGACGCCATTGTCCTGGATGACCGCGCCGCACCCTAATCGTGCGGCGAGGCCTCGATCCCGGGCAGTGCCATGCCGGTCTCCCCCGCCGCGGCACGCACGTGCGCGGCGAGGCGCACGCGCAACGCCTCGGTCGCATGGGCGAGACGGTCGCGTCCCTTCAGGCCCTCCGGAGTATGCAGAGCGAACGGCTCCCCGAACACCACCCGGATCCTCTCTCGCGGCTTCGGCCACGCCTCCTTGCTGGCCGCGTCGCCGCGAGTGCCCAGGGTCGCCGCGGGCACGATCAGCGCACCCGTCTGCAGGGCGAGCCACGCCGCACCCTGCTCGGCCTGCTCGACGCTTCCGCCGCCGCCGCGGGTGCCCTCGGGGAAGATGCCCACCGCGTCCCCTCGTCGCAGCGCCGAACGCGCTGCCATCAGGGATCGCCGGTCGGCCGTGTGCTGGTCGATCGGGATCTGCCCCATGGTGCGCAGGATGACGCCCCATGCCGACGAGAAGTAGGCACGTTTCACGAGGAAGTGCAGTGTGCGCGGCGCCAGACAGAACACGATGGGGCCATCGAGGAACGCCGAGTGGTTGGACACGATGATCACCGGGCCCGACTTCGGGATCCGCTCGGCATGCATCGCCCTGCTCTCGTAGATCGCGTGCGCGAGGAACCATCCGAGGCGGCGGCCCGGACCGGCCAGCGGGGCAAGCGTCGGATCGTGCTCGTCCCGTGAATCGTTCGACACCCCAAGGCGCTTCGCGGCGGCATCGGGCAGCGGAAGTCTGGTCAGTATGTTGCTCATCGGCCGGCCACCTCCCCGACGACCTGCAGCACCGCCTGCACGGACTGCTCGAAATCGATGTGCGACGTGTCGACGGTGACCACGCCGTCGGACGCCGTCATGAACGCCGACACCGTCGAGTCGGCGGCGTCACGCTCGACGATCTGCTGTCGAGTCGACTCCGCACTGACCGACAGCTGCCCCGCGCGACGCGCCATCCGCGCGTCCTCGTCGGCGGTCATGAGGACGCGCACCGATGCGTCCGGCGCGACGACGGTCGTGATGTCACGTCCTTCGGCCACCACCCCGCCGGTGCGGGCAGCGATGTCGGTGATCAGATCACGCT
>CAYPQR010000882.1:0-1152 GCA_964412865.1 uncultured Intrasporangiaceae bacterium | reverse complement strand
CACCTCGACGATGTCGCCGCAGCGCTCGTTGAGCAGTCGCGTGAGGTGCACGCCGAGGGCGACCAGCGCGCTGGGGTCGGTCTCGTCGCGCATCGTCTGCGCGGCCTCGGGCACCCCGCTCTCGGCATCGATCAGGTCGTTGAGGGCCAGCACGAGGGCCGCCTTCGATCCGACGCTGGAATAGACGGTCTGCACCGCGACGCCCGCATGCTCGGCGATCTGGTTGATCGTCGTCGCCGCGTAGCCCTGCTCGGTGAAGAGCGCGCGGGCCGAGCGGAGGACGACCTCGCGGGTCGCGGCGGCCGCGACGTCGCGTCGGGTGCGGCGGCGTCCGGGGGTTTGTTGCGGCACGACCTTGACACCTCGCCTACTGGAGTGCTTCTCTTTTGACTAGAAGATAATTCTAGTGAACTAGATGACCTTCTAATCAACTGTTCAACATTCTATCGAGGCGCATCATGGCAACCCTCACCACCCGCACCGAGACGCCCCGGCGGCTCGACCTGATCGCAGGAGGATGGGCGGGCCTCGTTTTCGTCGCCCTGCTGATCATCCAGAACCTCGTGCGTGCATCGGCACCAGGCTTCGGGGCGACACCGCATTCCGTGACGACCTACTTCCTCGACCATCACACCGCGGCCGTGCTGCCGCTGATGCTGTTTCCGGTCGGGATGATCGCGGTGCTCACCTTCGCGGCCGCCGTGCGCAACCTCGCCCGGTCGGCGACAGAGCGCTTCTGGAGCACGCTGGGCGGCACCGCCGTGATCGTGATCGCCGGCCTCTTCGGCATCATCAACATCATCGAGATCGCCTTCGTCATCGACGGTCGCGCGCTGCTGGGCGCCCCCGCCGCCGCCGGGGCACTCTGGACGGTGCATGCGGCGGCCTTCGGGTTCAATCTGACCGCCATCGGCATCGCCCTGGTCGGCTTGTCGCGGGTGGCGGTCTCGCATCACCTCATACCGCCCGCCCTGGCCGTCGCCGCGCTCGCCGGCGCCGCGTGCCTGGTCGCCGCGTCACTCACGACGCTTGCCCTCGTGCAGGGCGCTCCGACGCTCTACCTCGGATTCGTCGGCTTCATCGTGTGGGGCGTCTTCCTCGTCGTCGCCGGGGTCGCCCTGGTGCGCGGCCGCGCGGAGTAGGCGAGCCTGC
>CAYPQR010000881.1:0-1154 GCA_964412865.1 uncultured Intrasporangiaceae bacterium | reverse complement strand
AATGCTCCGTCACCGGTCGGCGCGTCCGGGTCGACGTCCCGGGACAGGCTCCCCTTGCGGGTGACGGGAGGGTGTCCTCACCAGGCGAGGCTGCCGAGACCGGCCAGTTGCCGCCACCGACAAATCGGGTGGACTGTTGCCACCCGATGACGGATCAATGGGACAGTGACAACTTCTCCCGGAACCTACATCTCAGGAGCCGTCCGACAGGCTCATCGGCCCGTAGACCAGAGATCCGTCCTCGTGCAGTGATACGGCGACCACCCCTGCGGCTCGCAGCTCGCGCCACTGCTCCCCCAGCCAGGACTCCGCATCGCCCTGGGTCGGGAAACTCGTCGACACCGTCACGGGCGCCTCGACCGGCTTGCCGGTGGCGTCCTCGTAGGACCAGGTCCAACCATCGCTCATCGCTCCACCCTAGATGGCGCGAGGTGCCGAGGGCCGTCAGGCCGACTTGACCTCGCTGTGGACGACCCGCCACATGCCGGCCGCCAGCGGTAGGACGACCCAGATCACGATCGACACCGCGAGGTGCGCCCATTGCGTCCCCGAGATCGTGCCCTCGAGCAGCGGCTCGAGAGTCCGGTTGGTGTCGGCCCACTCCCCCGCGGTCTGCATCCACGAGATGCCGGAGACCATCGACCAGACCGTCGGGATGAACAGATAGGCCACGATGGCGCCCGGGGTGTTCTGGATCAACATGCCGAAGGCGACACCGATGGCGACCCCGACGAGCTGGGCGAGGATCAGGCCGATGACGCTCTTCCACGTGTCGTCGCCCCACCAGGCGGGGTCGCTGCCACGTATGACGTCGGTCAATTCGGTGGCGACGGCCGCAAGGACGTATGCGCCGAGGATCGCGACGAGGCCCATCAGGCAGGCCGACACCAGTTTGGACCAGCCGACGCGCACACGCCGCGGCTCCAGAGTGAAGGTGACGAGCCCGGTGCGCTGAGACCATTCGGTCGTCACCGCCATGATGCCGAGCACCGGCAGCAGGATCCCCTGAGGCAGCGCCGTGGCGACGACAAACGTGCCGAAATCCTTGTCCTGGTGCGCCTTTCCGGTGCACATCACGATGATCACCACGGCCGCGGTTGCCAGACCGATCGCGATCAGCAGCCAGCGGCCCGCCCTCGTGTCGATCAATTTGC
>CAYPQR010000880.1:0-1155 GCA_964412865.1 uncultured Intrasporangiaceae bacterium | reverse complement strand
TGCGAGAGGAGCACCGCCGCCGACCTCGGCTCCAACGCGAGTTCGACCGCGCCAAGCTGCCGTGATGACGCCTTCCGACCCAGCGGCGGACAGGGTGACCACCACCGCGACCTTCCGCCTCGATCCATCTGTGGCTCTTCCGGCTCTGCCCCGCAATCGAACTGGCGCCCCGACGCCGGCCGATTACTCCCGATCGGGTCACGGCTGCAGGACGACCTTGTATGGAGCGCCGGCCACGTAGCCACACACGGTTGGTTGACCTGACCGCGGATCTTTATCGTCGACCGAGGCTGCGGACCGTCTGATCAGTGGTGGCGGTTTCTCGCGCGGGGGTATCGAGGGTCTTCTCGAGGAGATGGTGCACAAGTTGTCCTCCGGCGGCGTCCCGCCACCGGCATGCACGTCGTTGGCCGTGCTGCCATCTCCCCACGCGCGCTGATGTGCGAGACGAACGGGGAGAATGCCAGCCATTTGCCGGGCCGCATCCGGCTCAACGATGCCCCACAGGCTCGAGGGCTCAGCCTCACGACCTGATCAGACTCGCGCTGTCGGTGGCGACCCATACCGTCGGTTCTGGCAGTGAGCACGTGCCCCGGCCGGGCTCGTCGCTTCAGGGAGGTATGAGCATGCGTGTAATGAACGAAATCGTGGCAAGTCCGTGGTGCGGGCTCGTCGCAACAGCCGTCTTCGCGGCCCTCGGCCCTCTCGTAGGCTGGCCCGTTGCAGCGATGTTGGACCGTCACGAGCGCCGCCATGCTGCGGCCCAGAATGTCAACGGCCATGGCAATCAGTCGGTCACCACTCAAATCGGCTCTGGAAACTACTCCAACACGCAGCAATGGGTCGACAACCGCAGCTACTCCACCGACGTCCGCGTGAACAACGGTGGGCAGCCAAGTGACGATATTCCGTGGTGGATCCCGGCCATCCTCGCCGCTGCGGCAGGAGTCGCCGCCGCTGTCCTCTTCGTCCATCTGGGTGCGGCCCCCCTGGTCATCGCGGGCGGCCTCGCTGCGGGTTGGGGCATCTGCACAACCGCCGTCGTGGTTCGCGACAGACAGCGGCCATGGCACGTGGCACGAGCGGCCCTCGTCGTGGTGGCCGGTGCGTCCCTCTCTATCGCTGGGACGCGGCTGCGGGACAGCACCTACCGAA
>CAYPQR010000879.1:0-1155 GCA_964412865.1 uncultured Intrasporangiaceae bacterium | reverse complement strand
TCGTCGTCTTCCTCGAGCGCCGACAGGTCGACGGTCTCGCCGTTGGTGTCGACGACCGAGGCACCCTCGAGCACATTGGCGAGGGCCTTGCGGCGAGCCACCTCGCCCATGACGGCGGGCACCTGGCCCTGCTGGTCGAGCGTCTGCGCGAACTGGTTGGGGTCCATGCCGTACTGCTGGGCCGACATGATCAGGTATTCGATCAGTTCTTCCTGGGAGACCTGGATCTCGTCCTGCGTCACGATCTTGTCGAGCATCAGCTGCGTCTTGAGGGCCTTGCGGGTCTCGGTGTCGACCTCGGCGCGGTGTTCGTCGTCCTCGAGGCGGTCCTCGTTCTCCAGGTGCTGGTGCACCTCGGCCTCGATCACGGCGTCCGGCAGCGGCAGCTCGACGTTCTCCAGCAGGTAGTCGAGGATCTTGTCGCGCGCCTGCACGCCCTGCTCGAATCGCTTGTTCTTCTGGGCCTGTTCGGTGACTTCGGCCTTGAGCTCCTCGAACGTGTCGTGCGAGGAGGCCAGCTGGGCGAACTCGTCGTCGAGGTCGGGCAGTTCGCGCTCCTTGACAGCGTGAACGGTGACCTTGACCTCTGCGTCCCGACCCTCGTGCTCGCCGCCGGCCAGCGGCGCGGTGAACGTCTTCTCATCGCCCGCGGACATGCCGGTGATCGCCTCGTCCATGCCCTGGAGCATGTTGCCCGAGCCGACCTCGTAGGCGATGCCGGTGACGTCGTCGATCTCCTCGCCGTCGATGGTGGCGGTCAGGTCGATCGTCACCGAGTCGCCCTCGGCGGCCGGACGCTCGACCGACACCAGGGTGCCGAAGCGCTCGCGCAGCTGCTGCATCTGCTCGTCGACGTCCTCGTCGGACACCTCGAGCGGCTCGACCTCGACCTTGATGGTGTCGTAGGCCGGCAGCTCGAAGTCGGGCACGATGTCGACCTCGGCGGTGAAGGTGAGGTCCTGGTCGGTGTCGGCCGGCACCTGCGTGACGTCGACCTCGGGCTGCCCGAGCGGCTGCACCTCGTTGTCCTCGAGCGCCTTCCCGTAGAAACCGGGCAGGGCGTCGTTGATGGCCTCCTGGAGCACGGCCCCGCGTCCGACGCGCTGGTCGATGATCCGCGCGGGCACCTTGCCCTTGCGGAATCCCGGCACCTGG
>CAYPQR010000878.1:0-1155 GCA_964412865.1 uncultured Intrasporangiaceae bacterium | reverse complement strand
GCGGGCAAGCGCCGATGGCTCGCCGACGTCGGCTTCGGCTCCGGTCTGCTGGAGCCGATCGAGCTGACCGAGAGCGGATCAGTGAGCCAGGGCGACTGGACCTATCAGCTCCACCGCGGTCCCGACGACGCATGGAGGTTGCGGGAGTTGCGCCACAGCTCGTGGGAGACCCTCTACACGTTCGAGGAAGAGCGCCACTACCAAGTCGATGTCGAGGTGGCGAATCACAACACGTCGACCCACCCGAACTCGCCGTTCACCAAGCGCCCGATCCTGGCGCACAAGAGCGAGTCGAGGCTCCATGAGCTGATCGGCCGCGGGCTCACCATCTCGGGCCGGGACCGGACGATTCGCACAGGCAGCATCGCCGACGACGACTACGGCGCCGTTCTCCGCGACACCTTTCACATCTCACTTGCCGATGAGGACCTCGCGGCCCTGATCGCATCGCTACCGAGGGGCACGACCGATGACTGAAGCGCGACAGTTCGACCTCACAGTGATCCTGGGCAGCGTCCGCCCGGAACGGCTCTGCACAGCCGTAGCCGGGTGGTTCCTTCAGCACCTCGGCACTCACCCGGCGTTCCGTGCCGACGTATGCGATCTGGCTGAGATAGCGCTTCCCGACGACCTCAGCAGCGGTGCCGACACGGACGCCTTCACCAAGCGCATCGGCAATGCCGACGCGGTCGTGATCATCACCCCGGAATACAACCACGGTTATCCGGGCGTGCTGAAGACCGCGATCGACACGGTGTGGGAGGAATGGCGAGCGAAGCCCGTCGGCTTCGTCAGCTACGGAGGTATCTCCGGTGGGCTGCGCGCCGTCGAGCAGCTTCGAGGCGTCTTCGGTGAACTCCACGCCGTCACCCTGCGCGACACCGTCAGCCTTCCGAATGCTGGCGACGCGTTCGACCAGGACGGCGTATTCCGTGAGCCGTCGCGCGCGGACGCGGCGGCCGATACGTTGTTGCGCAGTCTGCGATGGTGGGCACGAGCGACGTCCGACGCGCTCGAGCACGAGCCCTACCCGGTCTGAGGCGAGACCCGACACATGGTGCTCCACCGACATCCGGAGCGTGAGTGGCGCCGATGACGCGGCCCGCCGGCTCATTTGCGCCGATCACGCCGAGCGGCACGGCGTCTCAACCGATC
>CAYPQR010000877.1:0-1155 GCA_964412865.1 uncultured Intrasporangiaceae bacterium | reverse complement strand
GGCCAGAGCGCCGTCCTGGTGGATCTCGTGGCGGACGGTGACGAAGGTCAGTGGCCCGCTGCGACCCTGCTTCTCGGCCGCCCTGCTCACCCACGATGTGCGAGTCGCCTCGACCCCGATCCGCAACCGCCGCAACGTGTCCACGCGGCCGCCGGCGAACATCCGTCGCCGACCCGGCCCGGGAGGCGCCGGTATGCCGGAGGTCGGGTGGCCGTCGGGACCGAGGTCACGGGTGGGGTGGCGTTCGAGCAGATACAGCCAGTGCCAGAGCTCCGGCACCTGCCCGTCCGCCGGCGGGTCGATGTCGAGGAGGCCGGCCATGGCCTCGGTGGGCTCGGCGGCGATCACCTCGCTGCGGATCACCGATTCGTCCCTCGGCGTGTTCACTGCGCCGCCTCGCCGTCGGCCCGGGAGGACGTCCCGGGCTCGGAGGACCTCAGGATGCGCCTGGCGCGCAATAGGACCGGTTCGTCGACCATCTGGCCGTCGACGACCGACACACCCTTGCCTTCCCCGGCCCGGAGCACCCGCCGCGCCCAGTCGATCTCGTCCGCGGTCGGTCGGAAGGCGGCGGCAACGGGCTGCACCTGCCTCGGATGCACGCACAGCTTGCCCGTCATGCCGACCGCCCTGGCGACCCGGGCATCGGCACCCGCCCGTTCACCGGTCGAAACATCTTGCGTCACGGAGTCGACGGGCCCGTCCAGACCCGCCGCTCGGGCCGCCAGCACAAGCTGCGCCCGAGTCGTCGCGAGCACGGTCACGTCGTCGGTGCCGATGTCCGCCGCGAGATCCAGTGCTCCGAAGGCCAGGCGGACCACGCCGCCCGCAGACGCGATCGACGCGGCGGCGAGCACACCGCGGGCGGTCTCGACGAGTGCGAGCACCGGAGCCCGCGTGGCCTCGTGCAGGGCCGTTGCGGCATCGGCGCGCTCGGCCATCGGCAGCACGACGCCGACGAGACCTGACGTCGGGCCGACGGCCGCGAGCGCAGCGACATCATCCGCATACCAACGTGATCCGGCCGAATTGATCCGCACCGCTGCCCGGCCGCCGTCGTGGAGCCATCGGATCACGTGATCGCGCGCCTCGGATTTGCGCTCCGCCGTGACCGCGTCCTCGAGGTCGATGATGACCACATCGGCGCCCGCGGCC
>CAYPQR010000876.1:0-1162 GCA_964412865.1 uncultured Intrasporangiaceae bacterium | reverse complement strand
TGCTCGCAGGTCTCGCTCCCCCGCGCGCTTCGCTCTATGCGGGAGGTGCCCCCATTGCTCGCGCTGGGCGCTCGCCTACTCGACCAGCCCAGGGCGTCAGCCGCGCTTGGCGACCGTCAGCAGGAATGCCGAGTCCTCGAGGGCCTCGACCGCGTGGCGCGCGGGCGCGGCCGGGATGATCAGCAGGTCACCGGCCGATCCCTCCCAGGCATCGTCGCCCGATTCGAGGCGCACCCGCCCCGCAAGCACGTGCAGCGTCGCATCGCCGGGGCTGTCGTGCTCTTCGAGACGATTGCCGCTGGCCAGCGCGATCACCGTCTGCCGCAAGGCTTTCTCGTGTCCGCCGAAGACGGTCGCGGCGCTTCGTCCGCTCGACGCCTCGGCCGCGGACTTGAGCTGCTGACGAGCGAGTGCGGTGAGAGATGACTTCTGCATACACCGCAGCATCCCACAAACGAGCCCGCACCGGAGCACGTGCCCGAATGTTCGCGCTCGTCCGAATCATGCGGGTGTGTCCGCATGTTCGCGCGACGGTGGGCGGCTCGGCCGGTCAGGTGAGGGTCGGGCCGGCGCCGGGCATCTGCTCGAGGATCTCGCGGGCACGCTCGGCGACCTTGTGCTCGACCAGCACCTCATACCGCGTGGCGACGACCTGGGTCACCGACTGGAAGTCGCGACGGCCCTGGGTCATTGCATAGCCGATGGCGGCCCAGACGAGGCCGAAGATCGCGCCGAAGATGATCGTCGAGATGATGACGCTGAGCGTGCCGGCGTTGGTGAACATCGACATGATCAGCCCGATGAACGCACCGAACCACGCGCCCGAGATGGCGCCGCCACCGAGCACACGACCCCAGGTGAGCCGCCCGATGACGCGCTCGATCTGCTTCAGATCGGTGCCGACGATCATGCAGTTCTCGACCGGGAACTCGTGGTCGCTGAGATAGTCCACCGCCTTTTGCGCATCGACGTATTCGTCGTAGACGCCGAGCGAACGCGGATAGTTGAGCGTCAGGCCGCCCATGCCGGGCCGCCCGCGCGGTGCGCCGAATCCCATCGGACCTTGTGCCATACCCCGATCGTAGCGGCCGAGAGCCACGATTGCGGCATCCGAAGCGGCCCGTCGGCGTGGCCGGACGCGGCGGTGCCGGACGGCCGCGTG
>CAYPQR010000875.1:0-1164 GCA_964412865.1 uncultured Intrasporangiaceae bacterium | reverse complement strand
GCGTCCTTGATGCTGAAACCGCGCGAGCCGTAGTCCTCGTCGCGCATCGGCCGCACCACGTGGGCGCCCAGCCGCTGCGCGCGCTCCCACACGGCGTCGGGCTCGTCGGTCACGACATAGACCGACGCGGCGCCGCGCGCGACGTCGAACTCGCCCGGCGCGTCGCTGCGGCTGCTCAGCATCACCCGGCCTCCTTCGGGCCACAGCATCTCGCTGTGATGCACCGATCCCGTCTCATCCTCGACGAGCACGCCGTCGGCGAAGCCGAGTTCACGCAGCCAGTCGCGAGCGGCGCGCACATCGTCATACGTCAGCCCGGTCCAGATGTTGTGGTCGGCCCGGGACATCGTTCCCTCGAATACTTTCTCCTGTGCAGTCATGCGCTCAGCCTGGACTCCTGGGGCGGCGCTGTCTTGGAAGAATCGGCACTGCACAGCCGTCCTCGGTCTCACCCGGTGAGCCTCCCGGCCTCATACACATGCTATTCATAGGCTTGGCACCGCGGGTCGACAGTCACGTGGAGGAGGTGGACATGTCGGACCGGGAGGAGCCGCGGCACGCCGGCCGCATTGAGGGGCTCGACGGCCTCCGTGCCATCGCCGTGGCCGCCGTCGTCGTGTTCCATCTGCGCGACGACACGTTGCCGGGCGGCTTCCTCGGCGTCGACGTGTTCTTCGTCCTGAGTGGCTTCCTGATCACGACCCTGCTGCTGCGGGAGATGCGCGCGCGGGGCCGGTTCAGCCTGCCGGCGTTCTGGCTGCGCCGCGCGCGTCGGCTGCTGCCCGCCATCCTGCTGGTGGTGCTGCTGACCGTGCCCGCGGCCTGGCTCGCGGGCGGCGACCTGCTGGTGCACATTCGCCGGCAGGTGCTCGGCGCGCTCACCTTCAGCAACAACTGGCTCGAGATCTCGGCGGGATCGAGCTATTTCGCGCAGACCTCTCCGCTGCTCTTCGTCAACTTCTGGTCGCTGGCGGTCGAGGAGCAGTTCTACCTCGTGTGGCCGATCGTCCTCGCGATCCTGCTCGCCGTCATCGCGAAGCCCCGCTTGCGCATCGCGTTCGTGCTGGTCGTCGCCGCCGCGTCGGCGGTGCGTATGGCGATGCTGGTGTCCCCGGGGCAGGACGCGACCCGCGCCTACTACGGCACCGACTCCCACGTCTTCGG
>CAYPQR010000874.1:0-1167 GCA_964412865.1 uncultured Intrasporangiaceae bacterium | reverse complement strand
AGGCGCGCACCGCCGGCGAGGGCGAATGCGGCTGTCATGACCACGATGACACCGGCCAGGCGAAGATCCTCGACGTGCGGGCGATGCCGCACGTGCAGCGGCACCAGACCATCTTTTCCCGGCTGAAGGCGCTGGCCGATGGCGAGTCGCTGGTGCTCGTCAACGACCACGACCCGAAGCCGCTGCGCTACCAGACCGACACGCTGTGGCCCGGCGTGTTCGAGTGGACCTACATCGAGTCCGGCCCGGACCGGTGGGGGGTGCAGATCACTCGCGTCTGAGACGCTCCCCGCTGCTGCGGGGAGGATGTCACCCCGCTCGTGCCGCGGGGACAGGGAGGGATCCGCCGGCCCGTGGCCGTGCCGCCATTGCCCCTTTGGCGGCACGCGCCGCGCGGCCGGCGGGGCACGGCTCCCGCGACGAGAGGCGGGGATGCGCCCTAGACTTCGAATATGAGCAGTGACGCAGCCGATCGTTCCGGCGCGGCGACCTCCCGCGTGCGTGCCCGGCTCGTGCGACTGGGCGGGCCCAGACACACCGGCAACCGTGTGCTCGAGCCGCTGCTGAGGTCGGTGCGCACCACCCACCCGAAGGCCGATCTGGGCGTCATCGAGCGGGCATACGAGGTCGCGGAACGCTGCCATCGCGGGCAGTTGCGCAAGAGCGGCGACCCCTACATCACCCATCCGCTGGCCGTCGCGACCATCCTTGCCGAGCTGGGCATGACCCCGCCGACGCTCGCGGCCGCACTCCTGCACGACACGGTCGAGGACACCGAATACTCGCTGGCGCAGTTGCGCAAGGACTTCGGCGACGAGATCGCGATGCTGGTCGACGGCGTCACGAAGCTCGACAAGGTCACCTACGGCGATGCCGCCCAGGCGGAGACCGTTCGCAAGATGGTCATCGCGATGGCCAAGGACATCCGTGTGCTGGTGATCAAGCTCGCCGACCGGCTGCACAACGCCCGCACCTGGCGCTACGTCTCGGTCGAGTCGGCCCAGCGCAAGGCCACGGAGACGCTGGAGATCTATGCCCCGCTGGCCCACCGTCTGGGGATGAACACCATCAAGTGGGAGCTGGAGGACCTCTCGTTCGCCACGCTGTATCCCAAGGTCTATGACGAGATCGCCCGTCTGGTGGCCGAGCGCGCGCCGGCACGCGAGG
>CAYPQR010000873.1:0-1168 GCA_964412865.1 uncultured Intrasporangiaceae bacterium | reverse complement strand
CCTCTCGCGTGTGAAGCGAACGCTCTAACCAGCTGAGCTACACGTCCAGGATCGGCTCACGCACTGCGTGATGCCGCGTGCAGGAGGATATCCTGCCGGCCGCGCATTCGGCCAATCGGGCCGGTCGAGCGGGCGAGGGCTCTGCCGGGTGCAGGGGGCGGCACCGGCGCGCAGTGAGATGAGGCTAGCCTAAGAACGTGCTTGAGGTGCGAGACGTTCACGTGGACTTCGGCGCACCGTCCGAGCCGGTCAGGGCCCTGGACGGTGTCGACCTCGACATTCAAACGTCCCAGATGACAGCCGTTCTCGGTCCGTCCGGTTGCGGGAAGACCACCCTCCTTCGTGTGCTCGCCGGATTCCTGCGCCCATCCCACGGCACCATCACGCTCGACGAGAAGCCGCTCGCCTCCCCGCATACATTCGTCAAGCCGGAGCGACGCGGCATCGGATTCGTCCCCCAGGAAGGTGCGCTGTTCCCACACCTGAACGTGGCGAGCAATATCGGATTCGGCCTCACCGCGGGCGGCCGCGCGACGGCGCCTTTGACGCGGCGAGAGCGCCGCCACCGCATCGACGAGGTGCTCGAACTCGTCGGGTTGAGTGGGCTCGAGCGCCGGAGGCCCGACGAACTCTCCGGCGGCCAGCAGCAGCGCGTCGCGCTGGCACGTGCCCTGGCACCGAAGCCGCAGGTGATCCTGCTCGACGAACCCTTTTCGGCGGTCGATGCGAGCCTGCGCCTCGAACTCGGGCTGCAGGTGAGCCGGCTGCTGCACGACCTGGCGACCACGTCCGTCATGGTCACCCACGACCAGTCCGAGGCGCTGTCCCTGGCCGATCGGGTCGCGGTGATGAGGAACGGTCGGGTCGTCCAGTCCGGTCCCCCGGTGACGATCTACCGGCATCCGGCCGATCGCGAGACCGCCAGCTTCGTCGGGGCCGCCGTGCTGCTGCCGGGCCACATGAGCGACGAGACGCACGTCGAATGCGAGCTCGGCCGCATACCCGTCGACGGTGACAAGGGGGCCATGACCCGACTGGCGGGTCAGCGATGCACCGTCATGCTCCGGCCCGAGCAGCTGCGCCTGGGAAGCGACGGTGTGACCGGGACGGTCACGGACCGTCAGTTCTATGGGCACGACGCCACGGTGAGCCTCACCCTCGACGGCAG
>CAYPQR010000872.1:0-1169 GCA_964412865.1 uncultured Intrasporangiaceae bacterium | reverse complement strand
TGTCGGTCGCCAACTCCGTCGTCGCCGTCGAGGAGGGTGTCACCCGCGTCGACGCTTCGCTCGCCGGTCAGGGTGCCGGGGCCGGCAACTGCCCGATCGAGCCGTTCATCGCGGTCGCGAGTCTGCAGGGATGGCAGCACGGTTGTGACCTGTTCGCGCTGCAGGACGCCGCGGATGACCGCCCCCTCCACCGAGTGGCCTACATAGCCGCCGAGTGGCCCACTTGTTCGCGCGAATAGGTGGGCCACTCAGCACGTTTCTGGGCCACTCGGCGGGGTGGGGTAGAGGCTGTGGGCGCGAGCGTGCACGCGGGCCATACCGAGGAGCGCATCGACGGCCGGCGTGGCGATGCCCAGGCGGGAGCCGATCTCCTGCACGGACGCCACAAGGGCGTCGATCTCGACCTGCTTGCCCACCTCCGCGTCCTGCAGCATGGAGGGGCGGAACGGGCCGAGGTCCTCGGCGATCCGCAGTCGTTCATCGACGCTCGCGGTGGTTGCGAAGCCGAGCTTCGCGCCGATGTCCTTGGCCTCGGCCATACATTTCGCGACGAAGTCTCGCAACAGCGGGTCGGCGAGGATCTGCTGCGCGTTCGCGCCGGTGATCATGGAGACGGGATTGAACGACAGGTTGCCCCACAGCTTGTACCAGACCTCGTCACGGATCCGCTCGGTGAGCGTCACGTCGAAGCCGGCGCTCGTCAGATCGCGTGCGGCCGTGCGCGCCGCGCCCTCCAACGGTGTATGAGGTGTGGCCGGTCCGACGATCAGCTCCGTCCCGGGGCCGACGGCGACGATGCCGGGCTCCGGCATCGAGCAGGTCAGATGGACGGCGGCGCCGATGACGCGGCGGGCGGGCACGGCGCCGGCCAGTGCCCGCCCGGGGTCGACGCTTGCCAGCTCGGCATCCTCCAGGGGACCGGAGAACCGATCGGTGAACCACCACGGCACACCGTTCATCGCGGTCAGGACGACGGTGCCGGGGCTGAGTTCGCTTCGCAGCACGGGCAACAACGACGGAAGCGCCGTCGCCTTGACCGCGAGGACGACGCAATCGACGTCCCCGAGGTCCGCCAGCCGCTCGGCGACCGGGAGCGTCGCGGCCCGGGTGCCGGAGCGCTCGCGCAGCCGCACGCCGTGCTCGTCGACGGCGCGCAGCGTCGCGCCGCG
>CAYPQR010000871.1:0-1170 GCA_964412865.1 uncultured Intrasporangiaceae bacterium | reverse complement strand
CTGGGCGGCATGGTCTATGGCGGCAATCCGATCCACCCGGGTGACGTCGACCTGCGGTGGGCGTCCGCACTGCTCTATCGCAACGAGACGATCGAGGAGACCGGTGTCGCGGCGGCCGTGCTCAACCACCCTGCCACCGGCGTCGCGTGGCTGGCCAACAGGCTTGCCGGCCACGGCGATTCACTGGAGCCGGGCGAGATCGTGCTCGCCGGATCATTCACCCGCCCGATGTGGGTGCACCCGGGCGACACCGTGCTCGCCGACTACCGCGATCTGGGGACGATCTCATGCACGTTCACATGACCTTCCGCGAGGCGCTCGCAGCCTCCGACCGGCCGCTCGTGGGTATGTGGGTGTGCTCCGGCTCGTCCATCGCCGCCGAGATCTGCGCGGGTGCCGGCCTCGACTGGCTGCTCATCGACATGGAGCACTCGACCAACAACCTGGAGTCGGTGCTGCACCAGCTGCAGGCCGCCGCAGCATATCCGGTGAGTTCGCTGGTGCGCGTGCCGACCAACGACACCGTCATCATCAAGCAGGTGCTCGACCTCGGTGCACAGAACCTGCTGGTGCCGATGATCTCGTCGGCCGATGAAGCGCGTGAGGCCGTCGAGGCCGTCCGCTATCCACCGCGTGGCGTGCGTGGCGTGGGTTCGGCCTTCTCGAGGTCCGCCCGGTGGGCCCGAATACCCGGTTATCTGAACGACGCCGACGACCACGTGTCGCTCTTCGTGCAGGTCGAGTCGGCCGCCGGCGTGGAGGCGGCCGCGCAGATCGCCGCGGTCGACGGCATCGACGGCATCTTCGTCGGCCCGTCCGACCTCGCCGCGTCGATGGGCTACATCGGCGAGCAGACGCATCCGGAGGTCGTCGACGCCGTGCTGCGCACGTTCGACGCCGTGCACGGTGCCGGAAAGCCGGTGGGGGTCAACGCGTTCGACCCCGAGAGAGCGAAGTCATACCTCGACTCGGGCGCCGAATACATCCTGGTGGGCGCCGATGTCACCCTGCTGGCGCGAGGCTCCGAGCATCTCACGGCGACCTACCTCCCGGATTCCGAAGGCTGACACCGGCATCAGCGGCCGCTGACCGGAAGGTACCCACACAGCTGGTCGAGTAGGCGGGGAGCCAATGGGGGTAGCTCCCGCACGGAGCGCAGCGCGCGGGGGA
>CAYPQR010000870.1:0-1172 GCA_964412865.1 uncultured Intrasporangiaceae bacterium | reverse complement strand
CCGTAGCCGGGCACAAATCCGGGAGAGGCACTGTCACCGGTGAAGAACGTGTCGACCGGCATCACCAACGCGATCTCGAGGTCGGGTCCGACCGCGGGGTCGCGTCCGGTGACCCGGGCCGTGAGCGTGTCGGCCATGACTTGTCCGCGGGTTCGCGGGTCACCGCCCGCCCGCGCGGTGTCGGCGGCCGCTTTCAGGGCGGCGTAGCAGGCGACCCCGTCCTTGACCGGTAGCAGCGCGGTCAGGTGGGTCATGGTGTCCGGCGCGGGCCGCAGGGTGACGCGCCGGTCGGTTTCGGCCTTGCGGCGCCGCGCGGCGACGGAGGCGGGGTCCAGGCGGGCCGCCGCGGCCTTGGCGGCCGCCTCCAGCCGGGCATCCGAAAGGGACCCGAGCCGCGGCGACAACTCCTGGTCGACGCGGCCCCGGTCGCCCGCGGACAGGCACGCGGTCGCCCGCACCATCAGCGTGGCCTGCCATTCGCTGATCCGCCCTTCTGTGAGGGCGGCCAGGGTGTGCGGCATCTCGGTCGTCAACGCCAGAGCCAATCCGAGGTGGCGGTTGCCGCGGTGCGGACTGTCGCCGCGGGCCAGGGCGACCTGGCTTCCGACCGACCGGGCGGTCTTGCCCGCGTCGATGCCGCGTGCCTGATCGCGGCTGGTTTGGGTCGCGTGGACCCACCTGGTCAGTTTGGCTTGCGCGGCCGCGCACGCCGACTTGACGTGTTCGAGGGCGGCGATCTGGTCGATCTGCTCCCGGTCATCCAAGTCGAGGTCGACGTCGGCGATGCGGGTGAGGAAGTCCCGGATCTCACTCAGGTTGACCGGGCCGCTGTCAGCCCGGGCATTCTGGCGAATGCCTGGATCCGGTCGACGCGCGCGGCGGCTCGCCCCGGGTGAAACCGTCTCCGTGGCGCGGCGACCCGGCCCGCAGGAAACCGCCTCCCGCGCGCGGCGACCGGGTGCGCGTGAATCGGTCGCCGTGGCGCGGCGGCTCGCCGCCGAGGGCGTCTGCCCCGGTGGCCGTTCCGCATCCCGTTGATCGAACATGCGTCTAGTCTATGGGTGGCCACCGACAACCCATCGTCTCGAATAGCGGCCTGTGGACGGCGATCGCGAGCGAACGGGGATGTGGACAGCGCTGGTATGAAAGCCGACTGAACCTGATGCCTCGGT
>CAYPQR010000869.1:0-1173 GCA_964412865.1 uncultured Intrasporangiaceae bacterium | reverse complement strand
AGGGCGTCGACTACGACCTCGACACGCTCACCCACGTGTGGCACCAGACCAACGCCCAGGACGGCACCTTCGTCGCCCGGGCTCAGGCGGGGGTGAGCGATCCGGCCTATGAGCCGGGGCCGTACGCGCCGAACGAATATCAGGTCGACGCGTTCTGCACGTGGTATGTCGAGCGGCTCGAGGAGTATCTGCGGTCATGACGGACACCCTGCTTCCCTCGGCGCCTGCGGCGGTCGCCGCTCCTGGGCCCGTCGAGCCCGCCGAGCGCGAGTTCGTATGCACCCTAGTGGTGCGGGTGACGCACGACGTCAAGACCTTCGTGCTGGAGCCGGTCGGGGGCTTCCCGCCGCACCTTCCCGGGCAATACCTCACCTTCACGGTGGCAATCGACGGTGAGCGGCTGTCCCGTTGCTACTCCATCGACTCGCCGCCGAGCAGGCCCGGAGGGCTGTCGATCACGGTGAAGCGGGTCGAGGGAGGCCCGGTGTCGACCCACCTACACGACTGCTTCGGCGCCGGCGGCAGGTTGTACGCCGTGGGGCCCTACGGCAGCTTCACCTTCGGCCTCGAACCACCTGCGAAGTGCCTGTTCCTGACGGCCGGGAGCGGCATCACGCCTGCGATGTCGATGGTGAGGACCCTCGTCGACCGCGGCGATGTGCCGGATGTGGTCTTCGTGCACAACGCCCGCACCCCCGACGACATCGTCTTCCGGCACGAATTGCACGAGATCGACGCTCTGCCGGGCTTTTCGGTGGTCGTCATCTGCGAGGGTGATTCTCCGACCGAGGCGTGGACGGGGCAGAAGGGCCGGCTGACGCTGAGAAGTCTGCTGCGTGCGGCGCCCGACGTGCACGAGCGCCAGGTCTTCACCTGCGGCCCGCCCCCTTACATGCAGGCGGTGCGTGAGCTGCTGAGCATGGCCGCCGTCGACCCGGAGTCGTGCCACGAGGAGGTGTTCGATCTGGCCGCCAGGGGAGCGGATGCCTCGCTCGGGCGGGCGCGCACGCCCGGGGCGCGCCAGTTCTCGGTGACGTTGGAGAGCAGCGGCCGCGTCGTCGAGTGTGACGAGGACGAGCCGATCCTCGCGGCGTGCCGTCGCTCCGGCATACCGATGCCGTCGATGTGCACCGAGGGGATGTGCGGCACCTGCATGACTCGGCTGGTGGCCGG
>CAYPQR010000868.1:0-1174 GCA_964412865.1 uncultured Intrasporangiaceae bacterium | reverse complement strand
GCGAGGAAGGGCCCGACCACAACAAGGTCTTCACGGCGCACGCGATGGTGTCCGAGCGCGACCGCGGCCAAGGGGTCGGCCACAGCAAGAAGGCCGCCGAACAGCACGCCGCCGAGGCGGCCTGGCGGTCGCTCAAGGCCGACGCGGAGGCCGCCGCACCCGCCGGTGGCGGCGACGCGCCGCCGTCGCAGCCCCCGACCGGTGCCTGAACTACCCGAGGTCGAGGTCGTCCGAAGGGGCCTCGAGGGGCATGTCGTCGGCCGCAGGCTGCAGCACGTCGAATTGCGCGGTATGCGGGTTGCCCGGCGGCACGTGCCCGGCGCCGCCGACCTCGCGAGCCGTGTGGAGGGCGCGCAGGTCGTCGAGGCGCGGCGCCGCGGCAAATATCTCTGGCTGACCTTGGCACCCCACGAAGTTCCCCGGAGCCTTCGACAGGCTCCGGACACCGCGCAGGCTCCCGCCGAGGAAGCGCTCGTCATCCACCTCGGCATGAGCGGCCAGATGCTCGTCGAGCCCGCCGACGCGCCGCTGGAGAAGCACTGTCACGCGCAGTTCACCCTCGCCGAGCCGGGCGTCGACGTCCCCGGTACGCCCATGCAGTTGCGGTTCGTCGATCAGCGCACCTTCGGTGGCCTGCAACTGACTGACATGGTGCCCGATCGGCACGGCCCCGGCGTGGTGCCGACGGTGGTGGCACACATCGCGCCCGATCCGCTGGAGGAGGCCTTCGACGAGGCGGGCGTCGTCGCGGCGGTGCGGCGGCGCCATACCCAGATCAAAAGGGCCCTGCTGGACCAGACGCTGATCTCGGGCATCGGCAACATCTATGCCGACGAGGCGCTCTGGCGCGCTCGGGTGCACGGCGAGCGGATGACCGACAGGCTGCGGCCCGCCACCGTCCGCGGGATCCTCGACCACGCCCGCACTGTGATGACCGAGGCGCTGGACCAGGGCGGCACCAGCTTCGATGCGCTCTATGTCAACGTCAACGGGGCCAGCGGCTACTTCGAGCGGTCGCTCAACGCCTACGGCCGCGCCGGGCAGCCCTGCCGCCGCTGCGGCGCCCTGATGCGACGTGAGCGCTTCATGAACAGGTCGAGCTATTTCTGTCCGCGCTGCCAGCGCCGGCAGCGGCGATGATGCCCGCCCCGCTTCTCACGCTCGATGCATAGCC
>CAYPQR010000867.1:0-1177 GCA_964412865.1 uncultured Intrasporangiaceae bacterium | reverse complement strand
ATTTGTTGGCGACGATCATCAGCTTGAACTCGTCCCGCTGGAATGCCACGTCGAGGGCCTTGCGCTTTGGCACCCGCTCCAGCAAGAGCACATGGTTTTGGAGTACGTGCAAGCATTCGGCAAGATCACCCGGTCTGAGGCGGCGTCGCTGTGCCAGGTGACGCCGGTTCAGGCACGTGCCGTGCTCAAGCGGCTGACCGACAACGGTGATCTGCGTCTGATCGGCCAGCGAAAGGCCGCACGCTACGTTCAACCGTAGGAGGGCTGAGGGGGTCGACCGCTCTTGCGGCCCACGACCGGCGCCGTCACGGCTTCCGAGATCCTGTTCTGCAGGTGATCAACCGAGGCCGGCCCGCTCATGCACGATGGTCCACTGTTCATCGTTCAGGCCGATGGCGGCAGCCGGAAAGAGGCCGTTGTCCTCCTTGTCGATGTGCCGGCGCAGCGCGAACTCGAACGAGTCGTACAAGGAGAGATCACCGGCGATGATGGCGTCGAGCATCGCGTCCAGCGACTCGTGCTCGGCGCACAGAGTGTCCACGTGCTCCGTGAATTCCGGGTCGAGTCGCATCTGCGCGAAGAGGCTGATCTCCTCGGTGTGCGTGTGGGGGTGCAGTTCGTCGCCGAGGTCGCGCGCAGCGTCGGCGGCAGCCGGCCCGTCGCCGGCGCGGCAGGCCGCCCGGAGTGCCGAGAGGTGGTTGATGCACCGCTCGTGCTCGTCCATGAACCGGCCGATGATCCTGATGTCCCGGCAACCGCAGTAGTCGCACACACCAGCAGGGTAGCCGGGCCTCGTCACGACGGGCGGTGCTTGCGCGGCAGTTTCGCCACGACCGCGTCATACGAGGTGTCGATGGCCTCGCACAACTCGTCGTCCGGGATGGTGCCACCCACACTCAGCGAGATCCACCCGAACCGCCCGATGTATGCCAGCACGCTTGCGTCGTTCGGGTATTGATCGATCCACTCGCTCGCCTCCTCCCGCGTCGTCCCGGCCTTCACTCCGACCGCGGTGCCGTCACCGAGGAACGCGAAGATCTTCTCGTGGACCTTGGCGACCAGGTCACCCTCCCACGGCTCGTCGGGCCAGGCGCCGGGTTTGGCGAGGCAGTAGTCACGCAACTCATCCGGACTCATCGCTCGAACCTCCCAGATCGATGGTCTGGTGGCAATAGGC
>CAYPQR010000866.1:0-1184 GCA_964412865.1 uncultured Intrasporangiaceae bacterium | reverse complement strand
TGACAGGTGCTGCCAACCGGCCTGACGGCGCATGCTCAGAGGCCTCGATACGCTCGCGCTGGGGCGCTCGCTACTCCACCAGCCGGCGCCTGTCACACAATTGTGGACTCGAGTGTCTCGGGAGCAAACAACTCATCCGGCGAGATCGGGCGCGCGGCGATACCCTGATCGACGGCATACCGCAGGAACGTTTCCAGCGTATGACGATTCGCCTCCAGCCCGTAGGCCCAGAACTCGTCGCCCATCAGGTCACGAGTCGCATCCACCTCGTCCAGCAGCCATGGCAACATCACGCGCAAGGTGGCGGTCTCGTCCAGGTTGTCCTCGGCGAGCTTCTTCGCCCGGTTGAACGCATCGAGGAATGACCGCGCGAGCCAGCGATGCTGCTCATAGACGTCGCGCCGCAACACGATCACGTGCATGATCGGGAAGACGCCCGTGCGGCGGAAGTACGCGGCCTCCTCCGCCCGAGAGTCGGCGAAAAGCCGACGTACCGGCGCGCCATGGGCGTCGAAACCATGAGGGGCACGAGGTGAATAGATGGCATCGAGCTCGCCGCTTACCAGCATGGCCGACAGCGTGTCTCCGCCGGCGATGGGTCGCACATCGAGACTCGGGGGCAGGTCGATTCTGATCTTCTCCGGCCGTCCGGGTTCGAGCAAGCCGCCCGTGCGGTAGGTCACCGCGTCCACCGGAAGGTCGTATTCGTCGGCGAGGATTCCGCGGATCCACACGTTGGCGGTCACCTGCCACTCGGCGATGCCCACGCTGCCGCCGGCGAGCTGTGACGGGTGGGTGATCCCCGAGTTTGCCCGGACGTAGATCCCGCTGTGGCGGAAGAACTTCGAGGGAAACACCGGCAGGGCGACAAAGGGCGGATCGGGTCGGGTGAGGCCTACGACGTAGCTCGACAACGACATTTCCGCGGCGTCGAATTCGCGGAACCGTGCCATACGGAAGAACGTCTCCTCGACCTGCTGAGGCAGGTAGGTGAGATCGACGCCCGCAGGAACGACGCGCCCGTCGCGGAGCGCCTCCGTTCGGTCGTAGCGTTCGCAGGCCAGGGTGATGCGAACCGTCATGCCGACTCCTTCCACGGATGTTCGACCCTGCTGCCGTCGCCGCCGAACAGCCTATTGCCACCAGACCATCGATCTGGGAGGTTCGAGCGATGAGTCCGGATG
>CAYPQR010000865.1:0-1186 GCA_964412865.1 uncultured Intrasporangiaceae bacterium | reverse complement strand
GGTCGTCAGACTCTCGCGCACTTGGCTTCGAGCGGATCTCCAGCTTAACAGAACCCCTTGGCTCAGTCCAACCGGAGGTGGTCAGTCCTTCGTGGGAGGTCCCGGGTCGGTTTCCCTTCCCGGCGCCTGCCCCGTCGGGCTGACGTGGAAAACATTAGGGCACACTCCGGCGAATCGCCAAATCGGCTGGTCAGCGCCCTGTCGCAGCCCCGCTAGTCGATGAGCGTCGACAGCAGATCGGCCCTGGTCAGCACCCCGACAGGCTTACCGCCCTCGACCACCATCACCGCATCATGACCGACGAGATCCTGGCGCGCATCGGTCACCTGGGTGCCGGCGCCGATCAGCGGCAGCGGCTCGGCCATGTGCCGCTCCACGGAATCCGCCAGGTGTGCGTGCCCCGTGTAGAGGGCGTCGAGCAGATCGCGTTCGCTGACGGACCCGACGACCTCCCCCGCCATGATCGGCGGCTCCGCGTTGACCACCGGCATCTGGGACACCCCGTATTCACGCAGGATCTCGATCGCGTCGCGCACGGTCTCACCCGGATGCGTATGCACGAGCGCGGGCATCTGGCCCGTCTTGCCCGCCAGCACCTCGCCCACGGTGCGTTCGCTGCCCTGGTGCAGGAAGCCGTAGGAGCTCATCCACCCGTCGTCGAAGATCTTGGACATGTAGCCCCGCCCCGAGTCGGGCAGCAGGACCACCACGGTCGCATCGGCCGGCAGGGTGCTCGCGTGACGCAGCGCCGCGACGACCGCCATACCGCACGATCCGCCCACCAGCAGGCCCTCCTCTCGCGCGAGGCGCCGCGTCATCGCGAACGACTCCGCGTCGGTGACGGCGATCACCTCGTCGACCACGGCCGGGTCGTAGACCTTGGGCCAGATGTCCTCGCCGACCCCCTCCACCAGGTAGGGCCGCCCGGTGCCACCCGAATAGACCGACCCCTCGGGATCCGCCCCGACGATCCGGACGCGCCCCCCGGGCCGGTCCTGCGACTTCTCGCGAAGGAAGCGACCGGTGCCGGTGATGGTCCCTCCGGTGCCGATGCCGGCGACGAACGACGTGACTCGCCCGTCGGTGTCGTCCCAGATCTCCGGCCCGGTCGTCAGATAGTGCGAGTTCGGCCCCTCCTGGTTGGAGTACTGGTCGGGCTTCCACCCGCCCGGCGTCTCGGCGGCCA
>CAYPQR010000864.1:0-1191 GCA_964412865.1 uncultured Intrasporangiaceae bacterium | reverse complement strand
CGGTGCGCTCATCGGCGCTCCCGGGTGACACCTCCCCAGCCGATCTGAGCGAGCCGCTGCTCCTGGAGGGCCTGCTGCTCATCCCACTGGTGCTTGATGGCACCGGCGAGGCGGGCGGCGATGTTCTTGCGGGTCATGGTCTGCTGTGTCGTCTTCATGTCTTCATTATGCGAATTCGAAACCGTAAGGACAAGCGATGGTTTCTTCATAATGGTGAAGGGAAGCTAATGTGTTCTGCTTCACTGTAACCGTTAGGGAAGCTGTGGCGAGACCGTCCTACCGTGCAGGTCTGCTATATCGTTGGATGATGCTTGACGCGAACAGATTGCGCGTGTTCCGCGCAGTGGTGGCCAGCGGATCGGTCGGTGCGGCGGCGACCCACCTCGGCTACACCCCGTCGGCGATCAGCCAGCAGATCGGCACCCTGCAGCGCGAGACGGGCCTGACCCTCTTCGAGCGCTCGGGGCGGGGCATCACGCCGACGGCGGCCGGGCGCGTGCTCGCCAGTGAGAGCGACGACGCGATGAGCGCCCTGGCACGGCTGTCCGCCCTCGTCGACGACCTGCGTGACGGCCGGTCGATGGGGCTGTCGATCGGCTGTTTCTCGTCGGTGGGCCAGATGTGGATGCCGCGTGTCGCCAAGGTGCTCGGCCAGGAGTTTCCCGACGCCGTCGTCACGCTCTATCTCAACGAGATCCCCGATCCGTCGTCGTCCTACCGGCCGGAGATCGACGTCCGCGCCGAGGAGGTCGACGCCACGCCGCGGCGCATACCCGGTTACAGCCGGCAGTTGCTGCACGAGGAGGGGTATCACCTCGTCATGCCGCACGATCACCCCCTGACCGAACTCGACGAGATCCCGCTCGCCAAGACCGCCGGGCAGGCATGGATCAACAGCGAGCGGGCCGACAGCACCTGCGGGCGCATCGTCGGCCAGGCGTTCCGAGCCGTCGGGATCACGCCGCGCTGGGTCGCGCGGTGCGAGGACCACTACACCGCGACCGCGCTGGTGGCTGCGGGGGTCGGTGTCGCAATGCTTCCGCAGCTGGCTCTCGTCCGCGCACCGTCCGACGTCGCCTGCCGTCCGATCGTGGACCCACAGCCTCGCCGCAACATCGTCGCGTATGTGCGTGACGGCGCCGAGTCCTCCCCGGTCGCGGCGCGCGCCCTGGAACTGCTGCACCACGCGGC
>CAYPQR010000863.1:0-1193 GCA_964412865.1 uncultured Intrasporangiaceae bacterium | reverse complement strand
TGGCGTGCCTACGAATACGTGAGAAACAGCCTGTGGATCGTCCCGCTGATCTGTGTCGGAGTCGCCATCGGGCTGGGATTCGCCCTGCCCGCCGTCGACGAGCACACCGGCGTAAGGATCGGTATCATTTTCGGCTCCGGAGCGGCCAGTTCGGTGCTCAGTTCCATCGCCGGCGGCATGATCACGTTCACCGGGTTCGTCTTCTCGATCCTGCTCCTGGCGGTCCAGTTCGGCTCCAGCCAGTTCTCGCCCCGCCTGCTGCGGCGATTCCTGCGTGACCCGACGACGAAGATCGCTTTCGGGACGTTCATCGCGACGTTCGTCTACGCCCTCATGGTGCTCAGAGTGGTCGGCAAGGGTGGGGAGGCCGACTTCGTCCCCAGCAATTCGGTGTCGGTCTCGCTGTATCTGTTGCTGATCAGCATGTTGATGTTCCTCCGCCTGGTGAGTCGCACCACGCAGAGCCTGCGCGTGGCGACCGTGGTCGGAGAGCTGGGCCGTGATGGCCGGCGAGTGATGGAAAGGGCGTATCCCGATTCCCTCACCGACACCGACGACGATCCCGACAGCACCCCACACCTGTCCGGGCCCACTCGGACCGTGAGATTTCGCTTCGAGCCCGGGATCCTGCAGAGCGTCGGCATCGGCGACATCGTGCGTCGTGCCACGGAGCGTGGTGTCGTCGTCGAACTGGTGCCGCGGGTCGGCGATCTCGTCGCCACCGGTTCACCCATCTTCCGGGTCCATGGCGGGGACGACAGGGGCGATGACGAGTGGTTGCAGCGGACGCTGGCGATCGGCGACGAACGGACGATGCGGCAGGATCCCGGCTTCGTCTTCCGGTTGCTGGCCGACATCTCGTCCAAGGCGCTGTCGCCCGGCGTCAACGACCCGACGACCGCCATACAGGCTCTCGACCAGATCTATCTTCTGCTGGCGCAGATCGGATGCAGACAGCTGAACACCGGTGTGGTTCGCGATGATCGGGGTGACATCAGGTTCTGGCAGCGAATGCCGTCGTGGGAGGACCTGCTGAGGCTCGCCCTGACCGAGACCCACCAATTCGGCGTCGGGTCGGTGCAGGTCATGCGCCGAATGCGGGCACTGCTGGAGGATCTGCGAGAAGTCGTGCCCGAATGCCGTTGGGCCGCCATCGATGCCGAGTTGGTGCTGGTCGAATCTGCCGCGACGCG
>CAYPQR010000862.1:0-1193 GCA_964412865.1 uncultured Intrasporangiaceae bacterium | reverse complement strand
GCCGCTCGCCCGGGCGGTTGTCGAGGAGATGAAG
The DNA here is from genome assembly GCA_964412865.1 of uncultured Intrasporangiaceae bacterium. GTDB lineage: Bacteria > Actinomycetota > Actinomycetes > Actinomycetales > Dermatophilaceae > Leekyejoonella. Next base: position 1,159 of record CAYPQR010000862.1, on the reverse strand, counting down.
GAGGCGGGCGTCTACGTGTTCGCCGGTGGGCTGGACGAGGACATCGACACGGCCTTCAGCGCCGACACGACGACCGGCACGCTCGTGGTCACCGACGGACCATTCGCCGAGACCAAGGAATTCCTGGGCGGCTTGACCGTCATCGATGTGGCCGACGACGACACTGCGAAGCTCTGGGCGGGCAGGATCGCCGAGGCGTGCGGCTGGCCGCAGGAGGCCCGACGCATCGGCTGGGACGAGGCCGGCTGAAACTGCCCGCCGTTGCCGACAAACGCGGGCGCATGCGCGGCAAGAACGGGTCTGTTGCTGTAGTTCTGCTCGCCCGGCCGTGTGGCCAACGGGCAGGAACCGTGCACTCCGCGCGTCTACTACGGTGGTGGCCATGGCACACGACGTGGAGCAAGACCTGACCCCTGTCGAGGAGCTGCTGGTCGAGGCCGTCGAGCATCCCGACGACCGGACCGCTAGAGAACGCTTCACCACCGCACTGCTCGACTCGACGGTGCTCGTGCCCGGCAAGGACGAGGACGACGGGTTCGCCCCGCTGTCGATCCCCGGCGAAAACGGGCTGCCGGCGGTGGCCTTCTTCACCTCCGCAGCGCCGATGGAGCTCGCCCTCTCACAGCTCGGCATCACCGAGACCCGCGTCGCCGAGCTGGACTGCCGCGAGTTCTGGACGACCTCGGTCCGTCACAACACGGCGACCGCGCTCAACCCGCTCACGCCCTACGGCAAGCCCTACCCGGCCACCGAGATGTCCGACATCCTGCACGGAGTCGACGAGCACTCGCTGGAGCGGGAGATGCAAGCCGGCGAGCAATATGCCGTGCGCACACCGGACGACGTGCCTCCCGCGGTGCACTCGGCACTGCGGGAGCACCTGGGCCGGCTCGGCTCCGTGAAGTCGGCGGTCCTCGCCTGGATGACCAAACCGGACGGGCTGCAGGGCTATCTGCTCGTCGTGCGCACCGATCTGCCCGCGCAGGACGTGGTCGACGGCGTCGAGCAGGTCGTGCCGCTGCTCGGCGGCCAGACCCTCGACGTGCTCGTGCAGCCACTCGCCGACACCGACGACAAGGCGCCGGGCGTCGAGGCCTTCTACCGCGGCTGAGCCGCCGGCGCGCTCAGCGGCGGCCGACGAACCAGCGGCGGATCCTCT
>CAYPQR010000861.1:0-1196 GCA_964412865.1 uncultured Intrasporangiaceae bacterium | reverse complement strand
GCCTTCGCGTGACGCAGCAGGACGAGCCGGCGACCGCGGCCACTCATCACGAACGCGGACCTTGTGGAGCGGCTGTGTGCGTGCTCATGCAGGTAGCGTCTCACCTGTGCCTGCCGGGCGCGAGCGTGAGGCGCACCTCAGCCGGTGGCGACCACGTGCTCCAGGGCCTCGCCCGCACCGAACCGCGTCAGCTGGCGGCGCAGCAGCGCCAGCGCACGAGGTTCGAATGCCGTCGTCGGACCGCCGATGTGGGGCGTGATCAGCACGCCGGGGGTCGACCACAGCGGGTGATCTCGTGGCAGCGGCTCCGGATCGGTGACATCGAGCGCCGCCCGCAGCCGCCCACTCGCACACGCCGCGACCAGGGCGTCGGTCTGCACCACCCCGCCGCGCGCGACGTTGACCAGCAGCGCGCCGTCCGGCATACGAGACAGGAACCGGGGCCCTGCGAGCCCCCGCGTCGCGTCGGTCAGCGGGGTCACCAGCACGACCACGTCGTGATCGGGCAGCAGCGTCATGATCTCGTCGATGCCGTGCACACGGTCGACCAGATCGTCCCCCGGTCTCGGACGGGACGCGACCGCCGTGATGGCGGCCGGCTCGAAGGGCGCGAGCCGGCGGGCGATGGCTCGCCCGATGCCGCCGTAACCGACGATGAGCACGGATCGGTCGGCGAGCGACGGCCTGCCGGCGAGCGGCGCCCATACCCCCTGATCCTGCGCCCGCACCGCCTCGGGGATCCCCCGCTGCCCGGCCAGCATCAGAGTCAGCGCGAGCTCGGCCGTCGACGTGTCGTGGATGCCGGCGCCGTTGGCCAGTTGCACGCCGGCCGGCAGATACGGCACGACGTGCTCGAAGCCCGCGGTCACCAGCTGCACCGCCCGCAGCCGCGGAGCGCTCTTCAGCCAGGTGAGCGACACGGCGGGTTTCATGTATGGCGGCACCACCAGTTCGATGTCGTCGGTCGGCGGCGGGCCCTGGACCTCCCAATGCACGGTCTCCACGCCGGGCACGTCTGCGAGCTCATCGGCCCAACTACTCTCCGGCAGCGCCACAGTCACCATGTCTGAACCGTACTGACCCCGCTCCGACGGGCCGTCACTCGCCGTCACTGCCGCCGACGAGCGCGTCGCCGACGGGCGTGCGACGGTAGAGCACCGATCTGCCCGCACGGCTGCGGGTGACCAGGCCGCCCC
>CAYPQR010000860.1:0-1197 GCA_964412865.1 uncultured Intrasporangiaceae bacterium | reverse complement strand
GGCGAAGCTCGCGATCGCGATGCGGGCGACGCTCTCGCTCGGTGCGGCCTTCTCGTCCTTCGCGAGGGACGCCTGGGTGCTCGTCGACAATTCTTCGTTGGTCACGCGTGCTCCTTCGGTTGTGGAGCGCACGGTATCGATTGGTATGACCAAAGACCGTCATTCGGACGGATGGTCTTGCTACGTGAGATGGGCGACGACGACCCGCCCCCAGCTATGGTCGATGGGTGGGTGAGCGACCGACGGACCGCTATCTGTCTGGCTGGACGCGCTTGGCCCGTTTCGCGGCCGCGGGCCATCCGGATCGGGCCACAGCGGAGGTGCGGCAGTTGCTGGAGGAATTTCCCGAACGCGTCGCGGGTCTTGGTCACGCCGAAGCCTGTCTATGGGCCTCGGACGGCAGGGCCGAGGAAGCCGTCGGGGTCATGCGGCGGGTCGTCGCGCATGGGCGGTGGTGGTCGGATCGTCAACTCGCCGACCCGGATCTGGCGGAGTTGCAGGGTCTTGCCTCCTATGCCGATCTGGCGGAGACCATGGGGCGGCATGGCCGAGAGGCCGTCCACCGCGCGTGGTCCACCGACCCTTCCCTCGAGGTCGACGTGCCGCAGGCGTCGCCGCGCGGATGCACCGTCGTGCTGCACATGGCGACGGTCAGTGGGCACGAGACGGCAGGGTTGTGGCACCCGGTGGCCCGGTCCGGCTGGGTGATCGTCTCCGTCGAGTCGACGCTGCGCGACGGGGATGGTATGCCGTGCTGGGACGACCCGGATCTCTCCCGACGTGACGTGCGCCACGCTGTCGAAGCCGCGGCCCGGATCGCGAAACCGGTCGTGCTGGCCGGCGGCTCACAGGGGGCCGGCGTCGCGGCTCGTCTCGCGCTCGACGGAACGGCGGGCGCGCTCGCCGGGTTTCTCGCCGTCGCCGGTGCGCCGGCACCCGGCACCTGGTCTCTTGAGTCCCCGATTCCCGGCATCCTCGTGGGAGGTAGCCGAGACGAGTTCACGCTCGCCCGGCAGCGCCGCTTCCGAGAAGAGTTGAGCGCGCTCGGGCAGGAAGTTCCGCTCATCACGATCCCCGGCCTGGAGCATCGATATCCGGACGACTGGGCAGACCTGGCGCCCCGACTCCTGCGGCGGATCGTGCACTGAACGATCTGGTGCGCCGTCGACCGACTCGCCGAATGTGCTCCGTATCTCA
>CAYPQR010000859.1:0-1197 GCA_964412865.1 uncultured Intrasporangiaceae bacterium | reverse complement strand
CGCGCAGCGCTCGGCCAGGATGTCGAGCATCACCGCGCGGTCCCGCTCGCTCAGGTGATCGCTGCCCGTCCATACGAGCAGGACGCCACGCCCACCCTCGGGCGGCTGCACGTCACGCAGGCTGTCGGCGAGGGCATCCCAGTTGTGCCCGAAGTGCGCGGGCCACCCGAAAGCGGCCTGGACGTCGCGCAGCAGGCCCGCCTTGTTGCCGGCCGGAGGCGTGCTGAGGCGCACGGCCCGCCATCCGGCTCGCTCCCCCGCCTGCGCGACGTCCGCCGCGGACAGATCCGCACGTCGTACGTCGTGCCGGTCACCGTCGAGCCAGGCCCGCAGCTGCTGGGCATCCATCACTGCACGATCCTCTTGAACGAACGGTAGTGGTCGTCGGTGTAGTAGAGCGCGCCGTCGTCGGCCTGGACGATGCGGCGCGCGCCCCGGTCCGACTCGCCGGGCGTCTCCACCGTGTATTCGTGGTAGAACCCGCTCTGCTCCCGCGGCAACAGGCCCTCGCGGTTCTGGAACACGATGCCGTCGTCCTCATACGGATAGGGGCCACCCTTCGCGATGAGCGTCAACGTGTCGTGCGCCTGCGCAGGCAGATCGTCGTATCGGACCGTGGCCAGATGGTCGCCCGCGGTCGCGGTCGGCGCAGCGGTCGGCACGATGCTGCGGCCGTCCGGCGAGGAGCCGTCGCCGGTGTGCCCGATCGCCCACACCGCGAGCAGGATGACAACCAGCGCCGCGACGACGACCGCGGCGAACCGGCGGCGCAGCAGTTGCAGCACGCTCACGCGTCAGAACGTGTCGCGGGGCTGGTAGCTGCCCCATACGCCGCGGAGCGCGTCGGCGACCTCGCCACCGGTGGCGCGGGCGGCGAGCGCGTCACGCATCGGCTCCATCACGTTGTCGTGCCCGGCGGCCGCCTCGCACATGGCATCCAGCGCGCGACGCACCGCGTCGCCGTCGCGCTCCTTGCGCAACACCGCCAGCCGCTCACACTGATCGATCTCGATCTGCGGATCGACCCGCAACGGCTCGTAGGGCTCCTCCTCATCCAGCCGATAGGCGTTGAGCCCCACCACCGTGCGCTCGCCCCGATCGATCTGCAGCGCCGTCTGATACGCCGACCGCTCGATCTCACTCTTCTGGAACCCCTGCTCGATCGCCGCGACCGCGCCGCCCTTGTCCTCCACCTGC
>CAYPQR010000858.1:0-1198 GCA_964412865.1 uncultured Intrasporangiaceae bacterium | reverse complement strand
GTGAGCTGACCAAGGAGCGGGAGCCCGAGGTCTTCGAGCACTACGGCCTGGAATATCAGTTGGGTCCCGGCGGCGAACGGCGTCTCGGCCGTCGCTGACCACGACGGGACGAGGGTGCGGTGGAGCTCGAGTTCGCCGGTGAGTTGTGGTTCTGGCGCGGACCGGCACCCTGGCACTTCGTCACGGTCCCGGACGAGCAGTGCGCAGCGATCGAGGCCGTCGCGGCCCAGGTCTCGTATGGCTGGGGCATGATCCCCGGCGATGCCGTCATCGGCGAAACCCGTTGGTACACGGCACTTTGGCCCAAGGACGGCGGCTACATCCTGCCTCTCAAATCGGCCGTGCGCAGGGCTGAGGGGCTGGAACTCGGTGACCACGTCACCGCTCGCTGGATCATCGGCGTCTGATCCGCCACGATGTCTCACCCGTGCGGGCTGAGCGCCGCCATCAGCACCTGGTCGTGGAAGGCCCCGTCATAGAAGAGTTTGTCGCGCATGATGCCCTCCTGCACGAATCCGGCCTTGTCGTAGGCCGCGATGGCACGCACGTTGTCGGCATTGACCGTCAGCTCGATGCGATGCAGGCCGAGCTCGCGGAAGCCGAACCCGACCATCAGCGAAGTCGCCTCGGTGCCCAGCCCTTTCGACTGATGCTCGGGGCCGATCATGATGCCGAACGTGGCGCAACGGTTGCGCCCCTCGGCTCCGAACAAGGCGACGTGGCCGACGAGGCTGCCGCCGATGGTTTCGACGCAGAGAGCCGCGCCGATCGTGGACTCGTTGAGCGACCATTCCCGGAACTGGTCCTCCAGAGGCTTGTCGGGTCGCGGATGGATCATGTTGTTGAACACGGCGACCCGAGGATCACGCCACCACCGCACCAGATGCGGCAGGTCGCCGTCATGGAGTTCACGGAGCCGCACCCGCTCGCCGACCAAAACCTCGCGGGCATGCTGCATAGCCCGCTCCATGTTCGTCGTGGGGTCGGTCATACCGATGATCCTACGTTCCACGGGCTGTGCGGGCCACCGTCGCGCAGCCATGTGAAAGGCTGGCGGACGTGACTGCCACCGATGCGCTGAGGGCCCTGCTGGACGTCCGCCGATTCGTGGCGATGGATATCGACGCGCAAGGCCGCGTGCTCGCCGGCCACGACGAACGCGGCAGCGTCCAGCTCGTCGAGATCACACCGGACGGCC
>CAYPQR010000857.1:0-1200 GCA_964412865.1 uncultured Intrasporangiaceae bacterium | reverse complement strand
TGCGGCCCGGCGACCGGGTCCTCGGTATGGCGGCAGGGCAGGAGCGGTCCCGCAATCGTGCGGCGGAGGGCGCCTTCCAGCACTACACGGTGCTGCTCGAGCATCTGGTCAGTCCGATCCCGGACGACGTGACGTTCGACCGGGCCGCCGTGCTCCCACTGACGCTGTCCACGGCGGCCACCGCCCTCTTCCAGCAGGACCATCTCGCACTCCCCCTGCCCACACCGGACCCGCCCGACCGCGGCCAGACCGTCCTCGTCTGGGGCGGCTCCAGCAGCGTCGGCTCGAACGCAATCCAGCTCGCCCGCTGCTCCGGCTACCGGGTCGTCACCACCTGCTCTCCCCACAACGCCGCTTACGTCCGGTCGCTCGGTGCCGACACGGCAATCGACTACCACGATGCACACGCCGTGGACGAGATCATCTCCGCTATCGACGGCACACCACTGGCCGGTGCCTTCGCCGTGACCCGCGGATCGGTGCGGGCCACCGTCGAAGTCGCCGCACGCGCACCGGGAGCGGCACGCGTCGCGTCAGCCCAGACCGCAGTCCTGACCCGTCTCCAGGCTTTCCGGTCGCCCCGCAAGAACGTGCAGGTGAGCGCGATCTGGGGTGGCAGCCTCAAGGACAACGAAGTGGGTCCGGGGATCTACGCGAACTTCCTGCCGGATGCACTCTCCTCCGGCATCTTCCGGCCCGCGCCCGACCCGACGGTCGCAGGCGACGGCCTCGACCGGATTCCCGCTGCACTCGCTCGTCTCACCGAGGGAGTCTCCGCCACCAAGCTCGTCGTCCAGCTCTGATCGAGCTGTCGCCGTTCACAAGCGACAACCGCAGGTGACGACGTGAGCCCGGATGAGGCGCCGCCGCCCGGAGATCGGTACGACGCACCCGCGCGGTCGCGGTCACCGCGTGAATTTCGCCTCGATCTCGTCGGTGATCCGCTGGGCGGCATTGCCGTCGGTCAACGGGATGGTCCGCCGCAGCCGCTCGTCATAGATCGACGGCCATTCCGACGAGGTCGCACCGTAGGCCTTGATGCTCTGCGAGACCGCCTCATCCACAGATGTCGTGACCGGGCCGAACCCGTGCCTCGAATAGTCCCAGTAGCCGGGCATGTACGTGTGCCCACCCTTGATGAAGTTCTCCTGGTCGAACTGGAAGAACACGATGCGGGACTTCGCCAGGGCGGCGTCGAAG
>CAYPQR010000856.1:0-1206 GCA_964412865.1 uncultured Intrasporangiaceae bacterium | reverse complement strand
GGGGGTACGGCGCGTCGCTGGAGTGGGCGACCTCGTGCCCGCCGCCGCGGCACAACTTCGACTCCATGCCGCGGATCCGCTCCGAGCGGCCCGCGTTCGACCTGCACCACCCCGAGGCGGCGATCAACCCGGTCGTGCCGCGACAGCGTGACCGCGAACTCGTCGGCAGCGGCGGCTCCCGAGATCGCCCCGAGAGCTGATCGGATCCGGACGTCCACCCAGCTCGCGGGGTATGCGGTGGCTTGCGGGGCGCGGTAGCACCCCGCAAGCTCTCCGCCGTCCCGCCACAGACCGCCGCCCCCGCCACACCGCATACGCCCCGCGAGCGCGCCCCGGAGCGGAGTATGCGTCGACCGGCGCGTCGAATCCGGCGGACACGCCTCACGTTACTCGTCGGTAACGGTAGGTAGACTCCCCGCATGTCAGCACTGCAGATCGTCGCCGCGGTGATCACCGTGGGCATCACCGTCGTGGGTGTCGTGTTGTTCGTGCGCGCGGTCACCCAGATGGTCGCCACGTTCCGGGTCGGCGGCCCGGACCACCGCACGGATGCCAAGGGCACGAGGGCGGTCACGCTCGTGCGGGAGTTCCTCGGGCATACCCGGATGAAGCGGCTGCCGGTGGTGGCCGCGGCGCACTGGGCGACCATGATCGCGTTCGGTCTGTTGTTCTTCACGCTGCTCGCGGCGTACGGGCAGATCTGGGATCCCTACTTCGTGCTGCCGTTCCTGGGCCACTTCATCCCGCTGGAGTGGCTGACCGACATCTTCGGCTGGGCCGGGCTGATCGGCATGATCGTGCTGATCGGCAACCGGCGCGCCCGCCACCCCGGCCGGTCGGCCGGTGTGCAGGGCCGCTGGTCGCGGTTCTTCGGATCGACCTTCTGGCAGGCGTATTTCGTGGAGCTGGTGATCCTCGGGGTCACCATGTGCATCCTGGCGCTGCGCGGCATGGAATACGCGTTGGAGTCGGCGACCGGCGACGACCACGCGACCGGGATGCACTACCCGCTGACGTTCTTCCTCGGCCACGCCTTCGGCGGGATGTCGGTGGAGTCGCTGAAGCAGATGATCGTGGTGGTCGCGACGATCAAGATCGTCATCTCGATCGTGTGGATGATCACCATCGCACTCAATGTGACGATGGGCGTCGCCTGGCACCGCTTCCTGGCGTTCTTCAACATCTTCTTCAAGCGGCACGCCGACG
>CAYPQR010000855.1:0-1207 GCA_964412865.1 uncultured Intrasporangiaceae bacterium | reverse complement strand
GTGCGACCCGGCCTACGGCGAGGGGGTGCGGGCGGCCATCGCCGCGCTGGGCTGACAGGCAAGCCGTCCTGTCACCGGGGCAGGGGAAGCGCCTCCATGGCCGGTCGCCGTGGCGGCGCTTCCGTATCCGGGCGGCGTGGCGGGCTCTGTTACGGTGGCGTGCCGTCGGAGGAACGCAGGGCGGAAAGCGCAGGGCGGGGGAGGAGACCCGGTGTCGCGGGGGGACATCGCCGATACGGTGCCGGGGTATCCGTACTGGCGGCAGCATTTCTCGGCGCGGTTGGTGCGGTGGCAGCGAGGCTGGGGGATCGCCTTCGGCGCGTCGCCGATCGTCCTGGTGGTCGCGGTGGCCACCAAGGGCAATGGCAGCGAAGGAACCGTGGCGTGGGTCGCGGGTCTCTGCGCGCTGCTCATCGCCGCGTCGATCATGAGTCACAGGTCCGCCGGCCGGCACCTCGAGGGACGCATGCCGACCCCCGCCGTCCGCACGGGGCGTGACGGGTCGGCGGAGGCGGTGATCGCCGGACCCAAGAGCGCGAATCCGCTCGGCCTCGTGTCCTCGGTCTGCGGTGTTGCACTGATCACCGAACAATCCGTGATGTTGAGCCTCGGTGGCCGCGTGGACGACGCGGACGCAGGGACGCTCCGGACTCTGTGGATCGTGGGCGCGGCCGTCGTCCTCCTGACCGTGCTCGCGTACCTCTGCGCCCCGTCGAGCATGCTGCGGTGCGGCGGGAGCGGTGTGACACTCGGCAGCGTCGGAGGGATCGTCGGGCGGCGGATGCGCGTGAAGCTCATCCCCTGGGACTCGGTGTCGGGGGTCGAGGTGCACGAGATCAGCCTCGCGTCCCAGTGGGATCTGTCGTCGATCCAGCAGGTGATCCTCCACATAGATGCGGAGTTCATTGCCGCGCACGCGGCGGCGATCAAGAAGCTCCGGAAGTTCGGCGTGCGACGCGACGGAAGCATCGTGCTGGCGGTCGCGGCGTTCCCGGTCAACTGCAATGTGCTGGTGACGCTCATCGAGGAGCAGCGCAAGGCGCATGCTGCCGGAGAGTCGCTGTCGGCCGCGGCGCTGCGGGAGATGACGCGCGTACCCCCGCTGGAGGAGCAGCTGAAGGCGGACTACCGGGTCGCGTGAGGATGGCCGGCCGGCGGCGAACGCACCTGCAGCGGCCGCGGGTCACTCCCCGGCGCTGAACGGCAC
>CAYPQR010000854.1:0-1209 GCA_964412865.1 uncultured Intrasporangiaceae bacterium | reverse complement strand
CAAATTTTGTGCACCTCTCGGTCCGTATGTGCACCTCTCGCCGGGGATGGCGTGCATGGATATGCGCAGCCATGTATATTCATGCACATGATGCGTGCAGCAGTGGCGGGCGCGAGCGGTTATGCCGGGGGCGAGATCCTCCGGCTGCTGCTGGCGCACCCGCAGGTCGAGATCGGGACGTTGACCGCGGCCAGCAGCGCCGGCTCGCGGTTGGGAAACCACCATCCTCATCTGCTACCGATCGCGGATCGCGTGATCGAGGAGACGACGGCGGGCGCTCTGCGCGGGCACGACGTGGTGTTCCTCGCGTTGCCGCACGGTGCCTCCGCCGCAGTTGCGGACGACCTGGACGACGGCACGGTGATCATCGACTGCGGAGCGGATTTCCGCCTCCGGGACGGGCAGGCGTGGACGGCCTTCTACGGCTCCGATCACGCGGGATGGTGGCCCTACGGGATGCCGGAACTGCTCCGGGCCGACGGAGCCAAACAACGCGGCCACCTGACCGGTGCGCGGCGCGTCGCGGTGCCGGGCTGCTATCCCACCGGCATCAGCCTCGGCCTGGCGCCCGCGATGCACCACGGCCTCGTGGAGACCCACGACGTCGTGATCGTTGCGGCGAGCGGCGCGTCGGGAGCCGGCAGGTCGCTCAAGCCGCACCTGCTCGGTGCCGAGATCATGGGGTCGATGAGCCCCTACGGCGTCGGCGGAGTGCACCGGCACACGCCGGAGATCGAGCAGAACCTGAGTGGCGCGGCCGGTGCACCGGTCACGGTCTCGTTCACCCCGACGCTGGCCCCGATGCCACGGGGGATTCTCGCCACCAGCAGTGCGCCCTTGGCCGAGGGCGTCACCGAGGATGAGATGCGCCTCGCATACGACAAGGCGTATGCCGATGAGCCGTTCGTCCAGCTGCTTCCGGATGGGCAGTGGCCGACGACCGGCAGTGTGCTCGGATCCAACGTCGTGACGCTGCAGATCGCAGCCGATCACCGGGCGGGCCGCCTCATCGTGGTGTCGGCGGTTGACAACCTCACCAAGGGAACGGCGGGCGCAGCGGTGCAGTGCATGAACCTCGCCCTTCGGATCGACGAAACGACGGGACTTCCGACGACAGGAGTCGCACCGTGAGCGTCACTGCAGCCAAGGGATTTCGGGCGTCCGGCACCACGGCCGGTCTCAAGCCCAGCGGGAAGGCCGACCTCGCAC
>CAYPQR010000853.1:0-1210 GCA_964412865.1 uncultured Intrasporangiaceae bacterium | reverse complement strand
CTGCACACCCTGCCGATGTTCCACGCCAACGGCTGGGGCATGCCGTATGCCGTGACCGGCATGGGCGGCCGGCACATCGTGCTGCGCAAGGTGGACGGCACCGAGATCCTGCGCCGCGTCCAGCAGCACGGGGTCACCCTGATGTGCGGGGCACCCGCGGTGCTGAACGCGGTCCTCGACGCCGCCGAGACCTGGGACGGAGAGATCCCCGGGCGCGACCGGGTGCGGCTGGCGTGTGCGGGAGCACCGCCGCCGTCGAAGACCATCGAACGCGTCGAGACGGAGCTCGGGTGGGAGTTCGGCCAGATCTACGGCCTCACCGAGACCGCGCCGCTGGTCACCGTCAACCGGGTGCGCGCCGAATGGCGTGACCTGACGCCGAATCAGCGCGCCCGCAAGCTGATGCGGGCCGGAGCGCCCGCGCTCGGTGTGCGCATCGGCACCGACCCGGACGGCGAGGTCATCACCGCGTCCAACCACAACCTCGACGGCTACTGGAAGCAGCCGGACGAGACGCAGCGGGTGCAGCAGGGCGGGTGGTTCAAGACCGGAGACGGCGGATTCGTCGATGACGAGGGCTATCTGGTGATCTCCGACCGTAAGAAGGACGTCATCGTCTCCGGCGGTGAGAACGTCTCGTCGATCGAAGTCGAAGACGTGCTCACCTCCCATCCGTCCGTTCGCGAGGTGGCGGTGATCGGCATACCCGACGAGAAGTGGGGTGAGATGGTCACCGGGCTGGTCGTCACCGACGGCTCGAACGTCACGCCCGAGGACCTGATCGAGCACTGCAGAGGGGAACTCGCGGGATACAAGTGCCCCAAGCGGATCGATTTCGTGGAGACGTTGCCGCGCACGGCCACCGGCAAGCTGCAGAAGTTCAAGCTCCGGGAGCCGTTCTGGGTGGGCCACGAACGCCGGGTCAACTAGTCCGCACGAGAGGAAGATTCGACACTCATGGAATCGTATGCAGCCGGTGAGACCGACCAGCCTCTGCTCGAACAGACCATCGGGGCCAACTTCGAGACGGTCGTCGCCGCACATGGCGATCAGGAGGCTCTGGTCGACATCGCCTCCGGCAGACGCTGGACGTATGCCGAGCTCAACCGCGACGTCGACGCGTTCGCGCGGGGTCTGCTCGGTGCCGGGATCGGGAAGGGCGACCGGGTCGGCATCTGGGCGCCCAACTGCCCCGAGTGGACCATCGTGC
>CAYPQR010000852.1:0-1213 GCA_964412865.1 uncultured Intrasporangiaceae bacterium | reverse complement strand
ACATACTCCAAGACTCCGATGACCACGATCACGTCGTAGGTGGCCTGTTCCGGTACATCGTCGAGTTCGCCGACGAAGATCTCGACGCCGTCCAGGTCACGGGTTCGGGCCCTGGCGGCGGCCGCACGTACCGCGACTGGCTCCAGCGCATCGACGACCGCGCAGGTCTCACCCAGGTAGCGCGTGACGGCGCCGCATCCAGCGCCGATCTCCAGCACCCGCGCGGTCGATGGCAGGTCTAGGCAACGAACAATATTCGCGCGGCTCGGATCCAGATGGTAGCGCTGCGCCCACCCCTTTGCCGATGCTCGCAACTCGGCGCTGTCAGAGCGGAGGTCCTTGGCATCGCGGAGGATCCGCAGCACGTCCTCTTCCGCACCATCGCGATAGGTCACGGACGTCTCGCGGTGCAGGAGCCGGCACCCGGTATCGTCCACTGTTCCCAGCGCGCGGAGGGGAGTGGTGGATAACGCATCCTGCCGACTTCTCGCTACATCTGGCTGGGCGTTCCCCACGTGTGATCTCCGATCGCTCCGGCTCGTGACGTCACATCGTACGGTACTGCGCCGCTGCGGCTCACCGATCCGCGGTGACGAACGAACCCGGCCGACTCCGACCCTCCATGCCGGGCCGGTTACCGACCCCGCAGGCGCTCGACGAGTTGGCGTCGGCCGGTCCCAACCGGCAGCAGGCGGGACGCCACGCGCCGCCAGGCGGCCGGCTTCGGAAGACGCCGATCCCCGAGCGGCAGGTCCGCCAGCCGGATAGTCACCGGGCGGCGCAGCCATGACTCGAAGTTCTTGCGCCATTCATCCTGCTGCGTCCCGTCCGCCGGTGCGTCGGCCGGCACGTTCCTCAGGAGTTCGGCTTCTTCCGTGATTGTCTGCTCGATCCATGAGCCGTCTGCGGGGAGGCCGGCAGGCTCGCCCAGCATCCGCATGACGTCCCCGATGGTGCGCGCGGGTGACCACCGCTGCGGGGGTGCGAGCGGAGCCACGCGTTCGGCGAGATAAAAGACCCCGCGCCGGATCAAGCGATCGCGGTCGATCGGTGGGAACGACAGCTCGACGTCGATCACATGGACGTCCCCGTCCTCACCGACCACGAGGTTGTGAGGGACCACGTCAATCGCGGACTCTGGATCGTCAGCGAGCGCCGTGTCCAGCAGGCGCAGCCAGTCGTCGACCAGGCTGCGCCAGGCGTCGAGGCCACC
>CAYPQR010000851.1:0-1213 GCA_964412865.1 uncultured Intrasporangiaceae bacterium | reverse complement strand
CATCCAGGGGCCCAACCTGTGGCCGCAGGGCCTCCCCGGCTTCCGCGAGGTCGTCCAGCAGTGGGATGCCCGGCTGCACGAGGTGTCCGAACGGCTGCTACGCGCCTGGGCGCTGGCGCTCGGCCAGGAAGAGGACGTCTTCGACGCCGCGTTCGGGCAGACTCCGGCGACCTTGATGAAGATCGTGCGCTATCCGGGACGCGCGGCCGCCGATCAGGGAGTGGGGGCGCACAAGGACAGCGGCGTGCTGACCCTGCTGTATGTCGAGCCGGGCAAGGGCGGTCTGCAGGTCGAACGCGACGGCGGATGGATCGATGCGCCGGCGGTGCCGGGCGCATTCGTCGTCAACATCGGCGAGATGCTCGAGGTCGCCACCGGCGGCTACCTCAAGGCCACCATGCATCGCGTCGTGTCGCCGCCGGAGGGCACCGACCGCATCTCCGCGCCATACTTCTTCAATCCCGCCCTGGACGCGCGGTTCCCCGTGCTCACGCTGCCGCAGGAGTTGCGCGCGCAGGCGAGCGGGGTGAGCGCCGACCCGGCCAACCCGATCTTCGGACGGTATGGCGAGAACGCGCTGAAGTCGCGCCTGCGCGCCCATCCCGACGTGGCCGCCATACACCACCCCGCCTGAACAGGCACGTTGCGCCGAGGCAGGCACTTTGCGCCCAGACGGGCACGTGGGCATGCCTGTCTCGACTAAAAGTGCCTGTATGGGCGGGCTACTCCCGCGGCTCGAACAGCTCCACCGGGTTGCCCGAGGGGTCCTCCAGCAACACCTGGCGGCCGCCCACACCCTCGATGATCTCGCTGCGCAGCGGCACGCCCCGCTCCCGCAACCGCGCCGCGAACTCGTCGAGGTCGTCGACCTCCAGGGAGAACCTGTTCCACCCTCCCGGCGCGGGCAACGTGCCGTCCGGCATCGCCTGTCCCCCACCGGGCCCGCCTCCGGGCGCGCTCAACAGCAGCCGCAGATCGCCGCGGGTCATCATCGCGAAAGCCGGTGCGGGGTGCATGATCTCGGTGAATCCGAGCAGAGACGAATAGAACTCCAGCGCGGCATCGACGTCGCGCACGATATATCTCACCGTCGCCATGCGAGCGCTCCTGTCGTCGGCACTCTCTCGACGGTAGTCCACATTCGGCGGTATGGCGAAGGGCCCGGTCCGCATGCGCGAACCGGGCCCTTGACGTTGCTCCTCGAGAGTCAGAG
>CAYPQR010000850.1:0-1214 GCA_964412865.1 uncultured Intrasporangiaceae bacterium | reverse complement strand
GCGGCCAGCATCAGCTCGATGCCGATCAGCACGAGCACCGCATTGCGGCGGGCGATCACACCGTAGAGGCCGGCTCCGAAGAGCACGGCCACCAAAGCGATCGGGAGCGACAAGTGGATCATCCGCCGTCGCCTCCGCCGTCATGGAACCGCCGCGGCACCGGCATACGTGCCACGACCAGGGCGCCGACGAGGGCCGCCAGCAGCAGTAGCGAGAGCATCTCGAACGGCCACACCCACGGACCGAAGATCGCCGCCGCCAGATCGTGAGTGCTGCCGGCCGAGACGCGCACCCGCCCTGCTCCCAGGCCGCTGAGCAGCACGGCCGCGAGCAGCGCCGAAATGGCGGCGCACAGGACCAGTGCGAGGGCGCGCTGGGTGAGGCTGGTGTCGTGCTCGGTGCTGCGCCCGATCGGCGCCCGCGTCAGCATGAGGGCGAAGAGCACGAGCACCACGATCGCGCCGACATAGATGAGCAGGTTGACCAGGGCGACGAGCTCGGCGCCCAGCACGAGGTAGCAACCGGACACGGCGGCGAGCGAGACCATGAGCCACAGCGCGGAGTGCACCAGTTGCCTGGTCGTGACCGCAAGCAACGCACTTGCCGCGCAGATGAATCCGATGATGGTGAAGAAGACGTCGTGAGTCGTCACGGCGCCCCCGGGTCGATGGCCGGCGGGGGCGGCACCGTCGCCATCCACTGCCCGAGCCGCTCCTTCTCATGCGTCATGTCGCGAATGTCGGTCTCGGCATACTCGAACTCCGGGCTCCAGAAGAGCGCATCGAAGGGGCACACCTCGATGCAGATGCCGCAATACATGCACAGGCTGAAGTCGATGGCGAACCGGTCGAGGACGTTCTTGACGCGATCGTGCTCACCCTCGTTCTCGGCCGGCACGGTCTCCTTGTGCGAGTCGATGTAGATGCACCAGTCGGGGCACTCGCGGGCGCACAGCATGCACGACGTGCAGTTCTCGTCGAGCAGCGCGATGACTCCGCGGGAGCGAGGCGGCAGATCCGGCTTCACGTCCGGGTATTCCTGCGTGTGCGCGGGCCTGCTCATCGTGCGGGCGGTCGTGGCCATGCCTTTCACGAGCCCCGGCACGAGGCTGCGCGCACTCTTGTCGGACACTTGCTGACCTCTCCATCGCTCGGGCATGCCTGATCGAACGCTACCGCCCATACCGCGGCAGACCTAGCAGCGACGCGGCAAAC
>CAYPQR010000849.1:0-1220 GCA_964412865.1 uncultured Intrasporangiaceae bacterium | reverse complement strand
CAGGTCGACGGCACGACAGGACAGACCGCGTTCTTCTGGATCTGTCTGATCATCTCGGCCGGGCTGGCGCTCATCGGCGCCGCCGCTGCGCTGCACAGGAAGGTGACCCGAAGCTGGAGCCTCGTGGCGGCCACGGCATTCGGCGCCTGGCTGCCGGCGGCCGGCTACGTCATGGTGCTGAACGCGGCGCAGGGAGCCGCCCGCCCCCAGCAGGTGCACGTGCCCTGGCAGACCGGCATCGGCCTGCTGGTGGTCGCAGCGGCTGCGGCGCTGGCGATGGCCGTGATGCTGCCCCGGGACGATTCACCGGAAGCGGCCGTCCATCCCCCGCCCTCCACGATGCGATTGCGGGCCGGAGAGCGGGTCACCTGGGTCGGCGCCGCGCGTTCTCGGGTGCTGGCCACGGCGGCCGCCCTGCTTGCACTGGCAGCGATCGGCTGCGCATTCGTGTCGTGGCCGCCGGCCATCGCGTTGCTCGTGGCTGCGCTCGGCACGGCCTGGGCACACCAGGTCACCGTGCGCATCGACGATCTGGGGGTGCACACGCTGTGGGGTCCGGCCAGATGGCCCCGCACCACCATCCCGTTGAGCATGATCGATGCGGCCCGAGCCGAGGACATCAACCCGGCACAGTGGGGCGGATGGGGTTACCGCGTGACCCCGCGGGGTCGCGCCGCGATCGTGCGCAAGGGATCCGGCCTGGTCGTCCACTACGGGAGGAACGGCCGGTATGCCGTGACCGTCGACCGCGCCGGCGACGCCGCGGACGTCGTCAACGCCCTGATGGCACGGGCCCACGACAATCGGCCCTGAAACCGGCTGCCCCGGACCGGGCGGCCGCCCCGGGGCTGATCACGCACCGCCGCGCCGGCCCGAGGTAGCGTCGGCACGCGGAACGAAGCCGTGAGGCTTCGGTGTCCAGAAGAAGGAGGCGTCACCGGCGTGGCGGAATACGATGACGGCAAGGTCGCGTGCACCAGCACCGGCGTGGAAATCCGCTGGTACTACTTCCCGGTGGGCACCAAACGCGTGCGCTACGACCGCATCCGCGAGGTGCGCCGCTGCCCGGCAGGTCGCGGCCGCATCTGGGGCACAGGCGATTTCGTTCACTGGCGCAACCTCGACGTCAGCCGCCTCCACAAGGACACCGGCCTGGTCCTCGACACCGGCTCGTGGCCGAAGCCCGTCATCACACCTGACGATCCCGAAGCGGTGATCGC
>CAYPQR010000848.1:0-1222 GCA_964412865.1 uncultured Intrasporangiaceae bacterium | reverse complement strand
CTCGCATCGCGGCTACTCGACCAGCCACGTGGGGCCTGCGACTCAGCCGGCCCGATGAGTCACGGCGATCGGCGCAGTCGACGCGTCGAGCAGCGCCAAGGCGTCCGAGACGCCGAGCGACACGTCGAGCCCTCGGCGGCCACCGCTGACATACAGCCTGGGCAGACCGACTGCCGATTCGTCGATAACGGTGCGCAATCTGCGGCGCTGGCCGAAGGGGCTGATGCCTCCCACCAGGTATCCGGTCGCCCGCTCGGCGAGCGCCGGATCGGCCATCGTGAGGCGTTTGTGCCCGGTATGCCGTGCGAGCGCCTTGACGTCCAGCCGCCGCGACACGGGCACGACCGCCACCACGAGGTCGTGGTCGTCGACGCCGCGGCACACGAGGGTCTTGAATACCTGATCGGCCGGCACCCGCAGCGCGTCCACGGCCTCCGCCCCGAAATCGGTATGAGCCGGGTCGTGGTGATAGGGGTGCTCGCCGAACTTCACACCGGCACGGCGCAAGGCGGTCACCGCCGGCGTGGACGATGACGTGGCGCGACGCTTCACTCACTCAGGATCTCAGACCGCGCGCCAGTGGTCCGGCCATAGGCGAGGACTTGCGAGTGCCCGACCGAGCCCACGAAATCGCGGCGAGGCGTTTCGGCGGCCGGCTCGGCGTCGGCGGTTTCCGGACCACGATCGGCGACCGCAACGTGACATCGAGTTCGTGTATCACCGGTGATACAGTAATGCTATGAGCGCCGCCGCACCGCACGACCACGAGGTAAGCGTGCGCGACCTACGCAACCATGGTGGGCACGTTCTTGATCGTATTGTTCGCGGAGAGACGCTCACCGTCACGAAAGACGGCACGCCCGTCGCCGAGTTGCGTCCGGTGCCTCGCCGCAGCCTGCCGGCAGCAGAACTCATTGCGCGGGCGAAGCGAGCACCGAGGGTGGACGCAGATCTGTTGCGCCGCGATATCGACTCTGTCCTGGACCAGAGCTTGTGAGGCACGAGAAGGGCGTCCTCGACACTTCCGCGGTGCTGCGATTGAACGAGCTCGAGCCGGACGACCTGCCGATCGACACCGCAATCACTACCGTCACGCTCGCGGAGCTTTCCGTTGGGCCCTTGCTGGCCCAGAACGACGACGTGCGAGCCGCGCGCCTCTCCCATGTCCAGCGCGCCGAGACAGACTACGGAGAGCCGATCCCCTTCGACGTCGAAGCCGCCC
>CAYPQR010000847.1:0-1223 GCA_964412865.1 uncultured Intrasporangiaceae bacterium | reverse complement strand
TCCGAGAGGGCCATGGCAATTTCGTCCAGGTTGAACGCATCAAGGTCGAGCATCGGCTCATCCTAGTTCCTCTGGCCGGCCGATCGCAGGGGTCGATGCCTACCGACAAGAGACCGGCGAGGACTACGCCCGGAGCACAGCGCCGGCTCGATGAGGTCGGACAACTTCGCGGGACGACGCCGTCGCCACAGGAAATGCCTGGAGTACGCGAGTCGGACGCGAGTATGTTCGCGGTATGTCAGGTGAGTTCGCCGTCGACGTCCCGGGCGGTTCCCTCACAGGGTGGCGGCGAGGCCGGGGCCAGGACGTCCTGCTGCTCCATGGCGGACCTGGCGTGTCGGACTACATGGACACGCTGGCTGCGGAGCTGGAAGACGGCTACACCGTGACCCGGTATCAGCAGCGCGGTCTGGCTCCGTCCACGACGAAGGGGCCGTTCGACGTCGAGACTCACGTCGCGGACGCGATCGCCGTAATGGACGAGCTGAGGATCGGCACGGCATACCTGCTCGGGCACTCCTGGGGTGGCCACCTTGCCCTGCATCTGGCCGTCGCACATCAGGATCGGTTCCTCGGTTTGGTCCCCATCGATCCGCTCGGCGCCATCGGGCCCGACGGCGGAGTGGACGAGATGGGTCGGATCATCGACGAGCGCATCGGCCCGGATTTGGCCGCCAGGGCAGCAGACCTGGATGCCCGGGCGACGACTCCGGACGGCTCTCCCGAAGACGAGATCGAGTCGATGGCCATCACGTGGGCGGGCTACTTCGCCTCACCACAGAAGGTCATCCCGATGCCGCCGATGCGCACCTCGTCCGTCTGCAACGACGAGACGTTCGACTCGATCTTCGCGCACTTCGAGGCAGGGACGCTCGCCCGGCACCTCGGTGAAGTGCAACTGCCGACGGTGTTCGTGCTCGGCGGAGACAGTCCCTTGCGTCCGCGTCACAACATCGCGACCTCCGAACTGATGCCCGATGCGACGTATCGGATCGAAGATACCGGGCACCTGGTCTGGCTCGAACGGCCGGGCGCCGTTCGTCGCGCACTGGACAGCATCGCCCACCCGCACGGGAGCTCTCCTGATGCGTAGCGTGCCCGATCTATCGTGGAGACATGTCGACCACTCAGGCCCCTCCCCTGCCTCCGTTCCACCTCGCCATCCCCGTCCATGACATCGAGGTGGCGCGCCACTTCTACGGCGAGGTCCTCGGCTTTCCCCG
>CAYPQR010000846.1:0-1229 GCA_964412865.1 uncultured Intrasporangiaceae bacterium | reverse complement strand
ACGCGTGGCCGATGCCGGGCAGCGCGTCGAGCTCCGCGCAGATCGCCACCACGAGGTCCCCCGACCCGGCGGTCGCGACGAACGCGGTGTCCAGGTCGGCGACCTCGAGATTCACGACGAAGCCGTGCTCCATGAGGATCCCGGTCACGGCGTCCGCCGCACGGTATTCCTCGAAGGCGAGCTCGGGATGGGCGTGCATGTCGTGGCTGAGCGCGACCGCATCCCGCCAGACCGCCTGCGCCCGCTCGTGTGCCGCGCGCTTGTGGTCGACGGCGGATGCCGGCGGTGGTGCTGACATGGGGAGCGCTCCTCTTCATGGTCGGACGGTGTCGGGAATCCCGGGTGAGCCATGAGCGGAAGGCGCGTTCCACTCGTGCCGGGACTCAGCGCCTCACCAGTGTTGGGGCCGGGCGGACGCTGTCACGACGAGAGCTCAAAAATGTGCAAGAATTCGGCTCGCGCCCGCGAATCCTTCAATCTGAGACATCGAGACGGAACATCTGTGCACAGGATCGGCACCGACGAGCTGGACGTGCAGTTGCTCAACGTCCTGCAGATCGCTCCGCGGATCCCGTGGGCTCGTGCCGGTGGCGTGCTGGGCCTGTCCCCGGGCGCCGTCGCCACACGGTGGGCGCGTATGCAGCGGCTGGGGATCGGCTGGACGGCGGTCCAGCCGACGCTCACGACCCACGGCGTCATCAGCGCGTTCATCGACATCTGGTGTGACCCGGCGCGGCGCTCGCAGATCATCGCGCGTCTGTGCGCGGACCCGCGCGTCGTGAGCCTCGAGGAGTGCTCCCAGGGGCGCGACCTGCTCGCCACGGTCATCGTGCGCGGCCGAGATCAGCTCGGCACGTTTCTGCTCGACGACCTGACCATGATGCCCGGCATATCGGGCAGCACCTGCCGTGTCATCACGGCCCTCTATTCGAGCGGCACACAGTGGCGCGTCGGGGCGCTGGACGCCGACCAGCAGCGGGCCGCCCAGGAGTCGGCGCCGGTCTATGGGCGCAGGGGCGCGGCCGAATTGAGCGACGCCGACCGCGCCATGGTCGCCGAACTGTGCATGAATCCCCGCGCCACGGTCGCCGAACTGGCGCGGCGCCTGGGATACAACCAGGCGACGGCGCGCCGCCGTCTGCAGCGGGTGATCGCCGGCGGCGAGTTCACCGTGCGATGCGACCTCGCCCCGCAGTTCGCGGGCTGGCCGCTCTCGCAATACCTGCTGT
>CAYPQR010000845.1:0-1230 GCA_964412865.1 uncultured Intrasporangiaceae bacterium | reverse complement strand
GCACCACCTCGTCCCAGAACGGCATGCTGTGGATGATGCCGTTGGATTTGGTGGCGGAGATCAGCCTGCCCGAGCGGGATGCCGCCAGGCGCGCGGCATACGTCGCGATGCGCTCGACGCCCTTGCGAGTGAAGATCGCCGACTGTGAGGCGAACTCGTCGGACTTGCCCTGGTGGAACCGGCCACCGACCTCGGAGTATTCGCCCTCGACATTTTCACGCACCACGAGCATGTCGATGCCGTCGACGCCGACCGCCGACGTGACGCCCGGCAGTGAACGTGCAGGCCGCAGATTGACGTATTGCTCGAAGCCGCGCCGGATGGGGATCAGCAGGCCCCAGAGCGTCACGTCGTCGGGGATGTCCGGTGCACCGACCGCTCCGAGGAGCACGGCGTTGCCGCTCGAGAGTTGCTCGAGGCCGTCATCGGGCATCATCTGCCCGTTGGCCCGGTAGTAGGCCGAGCCCCAGTCTCGTTCGCGCCAGTCGACGCGGAAGTCGAAGCGCGACGCGACCGCGTCGACGCACTTCATGGCCGCCGGGATGACTTCGGTGCCGATCCCGTCGCCGGGGATGGTATCGATCGTGTAGTTGTCCACCCGGACATCCTCCCAAACCCGACGCGTGACCCGACTCCTCCCCGCCGAGTGGCCTACAAGAGCGGCGAGTGGCGCACATATTTGCCCGAACAAGTAGGCCGCTCGAGAGGTATGTAGGCCACTCGGCGGGCGAGCCCGGGATCAGCCGATGCCGAGGCGCTGTGCGACCTGGTCGCCGCCCATCTCGCGGACGACGGCCGGATCGCCGACGACGACCAGCCGGTCGGTCGCGCGGGACAGCCCGACGTAGAGGCGCTCTCGCGAGCGGTCGGAGCAGTGGTCCTCGTTGACGCACAGCACGACGGCTCGGCGCTCGAGCCCCTTGCAGCCGAGCACGTGACCGTAGAAGATGTCGTCGTCCTCCCAGAACGAGTCCCAGTAGCCGTCCTGGCCGAGCGCCTCCTGCCGCTCCCGCTGCACGGGATGCCGTTTGCCCGAGGTGAGCAGGGCGACGTCACACACCGGCCACCCCTCGTCGATCAGCAGGTCGACCTGATCATCGGCGACATCGATCGCGGTGTCGGCCGTGGCGGGCACGAACGTGACGTCGGGTCCGTCGCCCCCGCGCAGCGTCATACGCATCGGGGTCAGCGGTCCGAACGTCTCGGCGATCTGGCGGGTGTTGCGCAGGT
>CAYPQR010000844.1:0-1234 GCA_964412865.1 uncultured Intrasporangiaceae bacterium | reverse complement strand
CTCGCGGGGTGTGGTCGGACCCCGCAAGCAGCCTTGGGCCCCGCGACATCAGCATCACCCCGCGAGAGCGGGCCGATCCCGCGACACCGACTTGTCAACACCCCCGGCCACGAGGCGATGACCATCCACAGCTGCCTGAATCGAGCGCGGCGGCGCACGTCGTATGCCGCCATGCTGCGGCTGTGCATACCTCACCAACTCAGCGCCCGGCGCGCCCCGCTCCGACGCCGTCCCCGTCCCTCCGATATGAGGGTGCGCCGCCCGTGCCCACATCCACCCCATTGATCGGCCGCCTGGCCTCCGCGCGGCTCAGCGCGCTCGGAGGCTTCGCGAGTTCACGAGACCTCACGGCGTGCGGCCTCACCTCCCGAACCGTGGACCGACTCGTTCGGGACGGCCGGCTGGCCAGAGTGCGCAAGGGCGCATTCGTCGACGCGAGTCTGCTCGAGCGGGCCGACCCCCGCGCACGGCGGCGGCTTCGCAACCAGGCCGTGATCCGTAGCCTGACCGACGCCGGCCAACCCGTCGCCGGCAGTCACGCCAGCGCTCTGGCCGTCCTGGACCTGCCGGTCCTCGACCCGGGATCCGATTACCACCTGTGTCACACGGTCCCCGGCACGGCAACCGTCGATGGCGATCTGCATGTGCATCGATGCCTGATGCCGGACTCCGTCGTCCTTCACGGTGTGCTCCCGATCATGCGACCGGAGGTTGCCATCGTCGCCGAGGCGATGACCCACGGAGTCGAGGCGGGGCTCGTGGCGTGCGATGCCGCGCTGCATGCCGACCTGACGACGATCGAGGACATCCGTCGGATCGTCGGATCACTCCCTGGCCGGCCGGGCATACGACAAGCACGCATGATGGTCGAGTTGGCCGAGCCCCAAACCGAATCGCCGGGTGAGACGCTGACTCGAATCCAGCTGATCGCGATGGGCGAACCGTTCGACGTGCAGGTGACCTTCCCGCTGCGGGGTGGACGCGCTCGCGTCGACTTCCTCCTGCGCCGTTGGAAGGTGATCATCGAGTTCGATGGCCTCGTCAAGTATGCGGGCGCCGACGGCCCCGACGCGCTCGCGCAGGAGAAGGCCCGCGAGGATGCGCTGCGCGACCTGGGATATGAAGTGGTCCGCGTGGTGTGGGACGACCTCCTCGATCCCCGGCGGCTCACCGACCTCGTGCGCCACGCCATCCGGCGGGCAGCGGCACGCGGATGATCCAGGACCTCGCGGGG
>CAYPQR010000843.1:0-1239 GCA_964412865.1 uncultured Intrasporangiaceae bacterium | reverse complement strand
GCACGGAGAATGATCACGTGAACGAGAGCGACCAGCCCGCAGTTCGCCGGGCGGGCCCGCACGACGCGTTGTCGCTTCTGGCACTACGGATCGCCGCGGAGCACTGGCTGGCCGAACGCGGCATCCAGCAGTGGGGCTCCGGCGAGGTGACGCTGGAGGGCGTCGCGGCCCAGCTCGACCGCGGAGAGTGGTTCATATCGACCGACGGAAGCCGCAGCATCGTGGCCGCGGCCCGATTCCCGTTCTACGCGGATCTCGGATACCGGCAGGTCGGCCGGCGTGACTTCGACGGTCCGTGGTTCAGCGCGGCTCTGTTCGAGAGGCAGCTCATCTTCGAGGGCGCAGCAGCCCGCGCCGTGACGGTCGAACCGTGACGTGGGTGACTTCCGCAGCGTGGTTTGTGGTGGTGTGTTCTGGATGCAGGTGTCACCTGGGCCGGGCGCGCTGGTGATTGGGGCCGTCTGGCGGGCCGGTGAGTGGGCCGGCGTGTTGAACATTTGTTGAACGCCTGGCTGGCATGGATGACCTGCCAACATCGATCGGCTTTCGCCCCACGCCAGAGGACGACCGCATCCTGCATGAGGCCGCACGGCCGGGCGAGAGCACCTCGGACACCTTGCGCCGGGCACTGAGGCTCTTGGACCACGAACGGTGGTTGGAGCAGTTTCGCGCCGACGGGGAGGCTCTGCGCGATGAGGACCTCAACGCAGAGCCCGAAGCCTGGTGATCCGCGGAGCCGTCTACCGGATCGATCTGGGCCGGCCCCGCGGCCACGAGCAAGGGGGCAAGCGTCTGGGCCTGGTGATGTCTCCCTCGGGCTCGCCGCTCTCGGTCGTGACCGTGGTCCCCACATCAATCTCAGCGAGCCCGGCTATCCACCGTCCCGAGATGGAGATCGCCGGTCGGCCGACACGGATGCTGGTCGACCAGGTTCGCTCGATCGACACCGACTGTGTCGTGGGTGACCCGGTCGACTACCTAGCCCGAGATCAGTTGGCCGAGGTGGAGCGGGCGCTGGCCCACTATCTCGGCGTCCAAGAGGCCATCCCGCGATCTTCCTAGGTCCGTCTACCGGATCGTTGATGGGTGCGGAGGGTACCGCGTCGGCAGCGGCACCGCATACCGCCTCCAGAGACCTTCACGTGCGGTCGGCGGCAGGCGAAATCCGGAACGCGAACAGGTCGCCCGCGCTCCATACGTGCTCGTCGGTGCAGCGATAGCCGCGGAGCCAGGGCTTGC
>CAYPQR010000842.1:0-1244 GCA_964412865.1 uncultured Intrasporangiaceae bacterium | reverse complement strand
CGACAAACCGTCGACACCCAGACAGCGCCGTCACGAATGTTGACGGTTTGTTGCGTTATAGCGCCGGCGCTGATCCGCCCCAGCCGGATGGGGTGGCTCTCCGGCACGCGGCGGGCCACGGCGGGCGGCCGCCGGGGCCGGCATCTTCCGGGCCGGCCCGATCGTCATGTCCGAGTCGGTCACCACGGCGCCCGGGCGTGCTCGGTGGCAAGAGCACAATGGGCGGGCAGGCGCCGCCAACCGGGTCGCGTCGTCGTGGTCGGAGAGGATGAGGATGGGGCTCTTTTCGAGGAAGCCGAAGCAGGTCGATCCACAGGAATGGACACAGTTGTGGGAGCTTCTCTCGTCCCTCGACCCGCGAATGAGCATGGACGGCGTGGCAGCCTGGGCGGGCAAGATGGGCGAGCGACCGCTGAAGGCAGTGCTCCCGGCGGTGGAGCAACTGGCGCGTGCCTACGCGCTGTTCGACACCGAGCAGGTCGCCGAGATGGTCTATCCGTGGAACGGGCCCGGCACCGCCTTCCCGCACACCGACTTCATGAGGTCGATCGACGCGGTGATCCTGGCCGGCCCGAAGGCCGCTTCGCAGGTGCTCGAGGATGCGTCGGCCATGCGCGCATACACCGCGCCCGCCGCCACCGGCGAATCGTGGTATTTCACTCCGGCCGATGATGCGCGTCCGCTGCTCATCGCACTCGAACTCGTGCTTGATCAGGTATGGCCGCGCAAGAAGCGGCCGTCTGGACCGCGCGGTGGGTATCACCTTGCATCGTTCGGACCGGGCCACGCGGCCGCCTGGCCGAGCCTGGCGGCCCACGACGACGCGTCATCCGTGATGGCTGAAGCCGATCCGAGCCGACCCTGGTTGGAGCTCGACGGGGGGATGCCGGAGAGGAGCCAGGACGACTGGGGCACGTTCATCAGCTGGCAGGTCGCGGGCTACCGCGCGGCAGACCGCATCATCGCCCGCGCCGGCGACGCGATCACGCCCTCGAGCCCGCACATCCTGCTGGAGGGAATGACACCGGAGGACATGGAGGGCATGGACGGTTCGCAGGCGGAGCAACTGCCGGACGGGTCGCTGTACGACGTGATGGTGCTGACGGACGACGAGTCACAGGCGACCGACCCGGACGCGCGCGCCGACATCCTCACCCGGCGTGCTGCCCGGGCGCTGCTCGGCTTCGAGCTTCCTGAGCCGGCGCGGGCCCATCTCGAGCCGCTCGCGGCGGGAGCGCTCTGAG
>CAYPQR010000841.1:0-1246 GCA_964412865.1 uncultured Intrasporangiaceae bacterium | reverse complement strand
GCTGGGCCGGGCGACTGAGCAGGACGGGCGTGCCGCGCAATGCGCTCGTGCTGTCGGGCCTCGGGCTGGTGCTCGCCGCGATCCTCTCCGAGAACTCGAACTCCAACGCCTACCTGATGCTCTTCGGCGTCTCGGTCTTCGCCGCACTGGTGGTGTGGATCCTCATCCTCGCGACACACACCGCATTCCGTGTGAAGCGCCGCCGTGCCGGGCTGCCGGAGTCCCCGGTCCGGCTGTGGGGAGCACCCTTCACCTCCGGCATCGTGGCACTCTTCCTCGCCGCCGTGCTGGTGTCGACCGGATGGGTCGAAGGTCTCGACCCCGCATGGCAATTCGGTCTGCCCTTCTTCGTCGTGCTGATCATCGTCTACCTGGTGATGAAGCGCACCGGCCACTGCGACCACCTGATGGACAGTGAACTCGCCGACCACCCCACCACGTCCGATGACAGCGGCGACGCCGCATCCTTGACCTCTCAACTCGACTCGGAGGAGAAATGACCACCATCAAGCGCACGTCATCCGCGACCTGGAGCGGCGGCATCGAATCCGGATCCGGGCTCATCCGCATCGGCCGGTCCGACACCGTGCTCCCGTTCACCCTCAAGACCAGGATCGGGGAGGACCCGGCGACCAACCCCGAGGAGCTCCTCGGTTCCGCGCTCGCGGGCTGCTACTCCATGTCGCTGTCCGGAGAGCTCGACTCGCACGGCACGCCCGCCGAGCAGATCACGTCGACCGCGACGGTGCATCTCGTCGGCGGCGACAACGGGTTCTCCATTCCCACAGTCGATCTGGACGTCGTGGTGCGAGTGTCCGGCCTGGATGACGCCGAATTCCAGCGCATCGCCCAGGTGGCGCACGACGGCTGCCCCGTCTCCCGCCTCTTCGATGCCGACGTCAGGCTCACCGCGTCCCTGGAGGGACAGGCATGATGGCCCCTGGCGTGAAGGCGGGGCAGCCAATCCACTACGCGCAAGTGCCGGCGTCCGGGGCACAAGGCGTGAGCACCCACGTCGTCCACTCCGACCGAGACGGCTCGGGCCTCGAACTGTCCGTCCTCAGGTTCGACGACGCAGGATCGTCGACGTCGCGGCAGGTTGCCGACGGTCATGACGAAGTGCTGTACGTGCTGTCGGGCGCGGCCGAACTCCGGCGGGATGGCGCCACGCATGGGCTGCGTGCCGACGGTGCGGCCCATGCACGGGCGGGCACGGCATACACCGTGGAGGCCGTCGGCGGGCCTT
>CAYPQR010000840.1:0-1255 GCA_964412865.1 uncultured Intrasporangiaceae bacterium | reverse complement strand
CGACCTCCATCCCCGACAGCGTGGTGAAGTCGGCGTCGCGCACCCGGCCCTTGGCTTCGGCCTCGGCGAAACGCTGCTGCCAGCGCTCCCGGCCGGTCATCTGATCACCCATGAGACCAGAATACTTGGACGTCCTAGTAATTGTCGAAACGGCCGGGCCGCGCACCGGACGTATGGCGCGCCGCCCGGACAGGGCCGAGGTCGCGGGTCAGTCCTGGTCGAAGTCCCCGGCGTCCACCCGCACCGCGCGCAGCAGGTCGAAGATCTGCGGATGCTGCGCCGCGTCGAGGCCGGCGAGGCCGAACTCGATCTCGTGCAGTCGCGCCGTCGCCTTCTCCATGATGTCGCGCCCCTCACCGGTGATGCGCGCCAGCGTGCCGCGGCCGTCGCGCGGGTTGGGCACGCGATCGACGAAGCCCTGTGCGGCCAGCCGCTGGATGATGTGCGTCGCGCTGGTGGGGTGGATCATCAGCCGCTCGCCGACCTTGCTCATGGGCAGCTGGCCCTGTCTGCTGAAGGTCAGCAGCACCAGCGCCTCGTATCGCGCAAAGGTGAGCCCGAACGGCGCGAGCGCCCCGTCGAGTTCGGCGATCAGGATCTGCTGCACCCGCATGATCGATGTCACCGTCGCCATCGCCTCGTAGGGAGCGTCGTCTCCCCAGTGCGCGCGCCACTGCTGCGCTGCACGCTCGATCGGGTCGAAGGGCAGTGGGGTGTTCACGGCCGCCAACCTACCCGCCACGGGCGGTTCCGGCGGCGCGGCGTCCATACCCCGGCATCATCGGGCGCCCGGCCGCCACCCGGGTCGCACCGGTGAGCTCGTGAGTCATCCGATTCTTTATCCAGATTTGTTTTGCTTTGTATCTGTTGACTTTGATTTGTTTCGGTGGCTATCCTGTCTGTGTGACAGATCACACCAGCACCCGCAAGGCAGGCTCCCAGGCCGTGTCGATGTATGCCGCGGAGCGGCAGGCACGCATCCTCGACCTGGCTCATCAGCACGGCCGCGTCGAGGTCAACACCCTCGCCGACGACCTGCGGGTCACCCCGGAGACGGTGCGCCGAGACCTCACCGCGCTCGAGCGCAGGGGGGCGCTGCGACGGGTGCACGGCGGCGCCATACCGGCCGAGCGCATGGATCTCGAGCCGAGCATGGCGATCCGCACCGAGAGCCAGTCCGCCGAGAAGGAGCGCATCGCACGCGCCGCGCTGGACCTCGTCCCCGCGGAGGGCACCGTCCTGATCGACGGCGGCA
>CAYPQR010000839.1:0-1260 GCA_964412865.1 uncultured Intrasporangiaceae bacterium | reverse complement strand
CACGCCAACGGACGCTCGACCGGCCCGAGCGTCACACCGCAGCCTGCAGCGCGCTGATCAGCCCGACGTTGACGACATCCGCGGAGACACAGCCACGGGACAAGTCGTTCATCGGTGCGGCGAGGCCCTGGAGGATCGGGCCATAGGCCTTGGCGCCGCCCAGCCGCTGAGCGATCTTGTAGCCGATGTTGCCGGCCGCGAGGTTGGGGAAGACGAGCACGTTGGCGTGACCGGCAACCGCCGAGTCGGGGCACTTCTGCTCCCCAACGGATTGCACCACCGCAGCGTCGAACTGCAGGTCGCCATCGATCTCCAAGTCTGGGCGCAAGGAGCGCACCTTCTGCGTCGCCTCCCGCACCAGGTCGACGTCCGGGTGGATGGCGCTGCCGTGAGTGCTGAACGACAGCATCGCGACCGACGGATCATCACCGGTCAGAGCGCGATAGGTGGAAGACGTGCCGAGCGCGATGTCCGCGAGTTGAGCCGCGTCCGGTGAAGGCACCACGGCGCAGTCGCCGAACGCGACCGCACGCCCGTCGTCGAGCTCCATCATGAAGCAGCTCGACAGCAGACTGGTGGACCCCTGAAGGCCGATGACCTGCAACGCTGCCCGTATGACGTCGCTGCTGGCGGTCGCCGCTCCGGCAACAGCCGCCTCGCCCTCACCCGAGCGGACCATGGCGGCAGCGACATACTGCGGGTCGGCCAGACATCTACGGTATTTCGCCTCGTCCCACGACCGCCGGTCGGCGACCTCCCGGAGCACCTTCGCGACGGCG
Source organism: uncultured Intrasporangiaceae bacterium (assembly GCA_964412865.1). Taxonomy (GTDB): domain Bacteria; phylum Actinomycetota; class Actinomycetes; order Actinomycetales; family Dermatophilaceae; genus Leekyejoonella. The sequence continues at coordinate 481 of CAYPQR010000839.1, read as the reverse complement.
TCGCTCGGACCGCCGTCGAGGTGGACGTAGTCGACCTCCTGCGGCAGCCCGCTGTGCGCTGTGCCGAGCAGCACCGGAGAAATCCCTGCCTCGAGCAAGCCCGTGCACGCATCACGCACCCGCGGGTCGTCACCGTCGGCGAATATCACCCGTGGAGAGGCCATTCCATACGACGTCGCGATCCGTTCCGACCACAGATCGGCAAGTGTGCGAGGCACGATGCTGCTCCCTTCCGTGCGCGGACGGGCCCGGTCGAGTGGGATCGCCGAGCCCGTCCGACGGTGACGCTACAGCTGGCGTCAGGTCGACGAATGTCAGGCGACGGCCTTCTCGACGTTGGTGAGGATCTGGTCGACCCCGTGCAGCAGCACGTCGAGCTCCTCCGTGCCGGCCACCAGTGGCGGAGAGATCATCAGGTTGGTCGCGCCGCGGTCATCGCCACGCAGCAACACGCCTGTGCTGGCGAACGATTCGGGCAGCA
>CAYPQR010000838.1:0-1264 GCA_964412865.1 uncultured Intrasporangiaceae bacterium | reverse complement strand
CGGTGGCGACGCCGGTGATCGTCATCATGTTGTCCATGTGCCACATGCCGGCGCCCGCCTTCTGCGCCATGCGATGCCCGTCGCCCGTGGACATCTCCGAGCCCCACAGCACGTGGTCGGGCAGCCGCAGGTGATCGCGCACCATCTGCGGATCGGCCGCGAAGCCGCCTGTCGCCAGCACCACTCCCCCGCGTGCGGCGACCATCTGCCCGCCGTCGAGCACCACGCCGGTCACTGCGCCGCGGGGCTCCATCGCCAGTTCCCGCACCCGCGCTCCGTGACGCATCTCGATGCCGGCGGCCTCGAGCGCGGCGGTGAGGAACGCGTGCAGCACGCCGTCTCCCATCCGGCCCTGCACGGTGTCCATGCCGGTGTAGCAGTCGGCCCCGTCCACCCCCAGGTACTCGGGGTCGGTGTGGTACTCGCCGCTGCGGCGCACGTCGGCGCCCAGCGAACGCAGCCACTCCGAGTTGCGGGCCGTTTCCGCCGCCCAGGTGCCCACGACGGCATCGTCGAGAACGTAGTCGCCGCAGAGCGTGCGCAGGAACACCTCCGCCCGAGCAGGGTCGTCGTGCGTGAACCACCCGCCGCCCGACACTCGCGTATTTCCTCCGGCCGTCGACGAGTCGCCTTTGTCGAGCACCAGCACCCGCGCGCCCGCCTCGTATGCGCTGAGCGCCGCCGCGGCGCCCGCGGCCCCGGCCCCGACCACCACCACGTCCCGGTCATCCCCGCCCAGTCTTGCCATCACCGCGCTCCTTCCTCGCCGGGGCCCCGCCCCGCGGGCGCAAAGAACGCCTCGACGCCCGTGCATTCACCGTCGTGCCGCAGAAGGGCCACTGATGATGTGATCCCGATCACCGGGAACCTCGTGGCGGCCAAACGGACCCGAGGGGCGCAGGACGACGGAGTTCGCCGGCGGGTGCCAGTACCCGCCCGCCGTCAGAGATTCGGCCGACGGCAGGCGGGGCCGGGCCACGAGGTTCACTGCGACGGCCGCGGCGGCGCACTCTGCGACCGTGCGTAGGCTGGCCTTCGGCACCGGCCGCGCAGCACCGCACGGCCGGGCGTCCCGCCCAGCATTACGGAGGACGGATGGAGCCCACGACCACCACCGCGATGACGGATACGGCGAGCGCGCACACCGCCCCGGACCCGCACCGGATCACCTCGCCGGACCGGCTTGAGGAAGTCCTGGGCGGCCCGCCCCACCCGGACATCATCGCCAAGTCCACGCCGTACACGACGCCGCTGGTGCGCGAGT
>CAYPQR010000837.1:0-1269 GCA_964412865.1 uncultured Intrasporangiaceae bacterium | reverse complement strand
TCAGGTCGGCATCCTCGCCGGCGGACTGGTAGGGGTCCGGGGCCGCCCAGTAGGTACAGCCGTCGGCCTCGGCATAGATCCAGGCGCCCGGCAGGAGACCTTCCGGCGAGGGAGCATCTGGCGGAGGACCATCTGGCACAGGATCGTCCGGCGGGGTATCCCGCGGCGGCGGACCGTCCGATGGCATCGGCGCGGCGCGCTCGGGTGGTGATCCACGGCCGAAGTCGACGTCGCGCAGTCGTAGGCGATCGCCACAGGGCCCGGGGTATTTTCTGGCGACGGTTCGCCCGGCGTCATGCTCCTCGTGCACCAGCGCTGACCCCGCATCCGCGGGTGGTGCTCCGACCGGGCCGATCGGGCCGCCCGCCCGGGTGCTGAACCTCAGCCCGGCCGGTCCGTTCGGCTTGTCGGCGTCACCCGCAATCCCGAACTCGCCACGATGGTGGGCGTCGTGATGGAAGGAGCACAGGCAGGCGAGGTTCGTGGTGTCGGTGGGGCCGCCGTCACGCCAGTGGACGACGTGGTGCACCTCGAGGTGATAGCGCGAGTGGCAGCCGGGGTACCGGCATCCGCGATCGCGATCCTCCACCAGCCTGCGGGTCCGGTCGGGCACGATCCGCTCGGAGCGTCCGACACTGACCGGCTTTCCCTGTGTCTCCCAGACCGGCTGCACCGTGCCGTTGCAGGTCATGCGGCGTATCACGTGCTCCGGCAGCGCTGGGCCGGCCTGCAGCCACGCCGTCCGATCGGCCGCGAGGTGGATATAGACGCGGTAGAGGCTCAACCGGGACTCGGTGACCTGGCCGGCGTGCTGCAGCGACCTGGCTGCCATCTCCTCCAGCGCCGCACCCACAGTGGCATGGGGATGTCCGGCGTGGAACAGTGCGTTCTTCGCCTCGCGAAGTGCCTGCTCTACGAGCGCGCCGACCTCGGCCGGCGCACTGAACTCCAGATGGAATCGTCCGTCACGGTATTCCAGGCGCAACTGCGACGGCTGAGCGGCGGGGTCCTGTGGGTCGGGTGTATCCGATCGCGGCCCGAAGGACGCGCTGCTCCCTGAGCGCGGATCTGCCTTGCCCTCTGACGGATTCGCCTTACGGTCGCGATGACCGTCACCGGAGACCTCCGAGCCCTTGTCGTCGGCGTCGGACACACCGTCGCGTCTCTCGCCGTCCGCGCCGCCCGCCTCGTCGAAGGAGTAGCGTGAGAGTGTCCTGCGCAATTGGCTCACCGTGGCGTGCCCGGCGAACTCGGCGACCTCCGCATCGT
>CAYPQR010000836.1:0-1270 GCA_964412865.1 uncultured Intrasporangiaceae bacterium | reverse complement strand
TGAGGTTCCCCAGAAAAAGTGGACACGGTTAGCTTGTGTTCAGCTCATCTTCTGGCTTGTCCGCTCGGCGATCTCGAAGTCGATCGGTGAGACCATCCCTAACGCCGAGTGACGTCTATCATTATTGTAGAAATCGAACCAATTGTCAAACCCCGCAGTCAGATTCGCGTACGTCGCAAACGCGTGACGCTTATAGAACTCGTGCTTTGCCGTCGACCACAGCGACTCCGCGCCGGCGTTGTCCCAGCACACGCCGGTCTGGCCCATGGAGCGCAGTAGCCCATGCCGGCGGCACGCCGCCGCCATGTCGTGGCTGGTGTACTGGCTGCCGCGATCACTGTGCAAGATCGTCCCGCGCACCCGCTGCCCACGGGTCAGCGCGGCCGCGTCAACGGCCTGCTCGACCAGCTCGGTGCGCATGTGGTCGGCGATCGACCAGCCCAGCACCCGCCGAGAGTGCTCATCACGAATCGCGCACAAGAACGCGTCACCCTCGCCACACGTCAGGTAGGTGATGTCGGAAGTCCACACCGCATCGATCCGACCCCGGTCGAACGCCCTGCCGACCCGGTCCGGCGGGAACGACGCCGTCGGATCGACCTGTGTCGTCGTGACCTTGAAGCTACGCGGACTGATGCCCTCGATCCCCATCTCAGCCATGATCTTGGCGACCGTGTTCTGCGACACCTGCACGCCCTCGGCATGCAAATCAGCCGTAATCCGCGGCGACCCGTACGTGTGCCGCGACTCCTTCCAGTGCACCAAGATCTTGACCTCCAGATCGCGGCGCCACTGCTGGCGAGGCGTCGGCGTCGCACGCCGCTGCCGGGCCGCCCACGCGTAAAACCCCGAACGCGAGACCCGCAACAGCGAGGCCAGGCGTGTGATGTCGTGGTCGGCGCACTCCGCAGCGATGAGCTGAAACCGGCTCACCGGTGATGCTGTGCCGCAAAGTACGCCGATACTTTTTTCAAGAACGCGATGTCCTTGTCCTTCTCGGCAACCTCAGCACGCAGCCGCAACAACTCCGCCCGCTGATCATCGTCCAGCCCGTCATCCCGCAGATTCCGACGAGCCGCTTCGGACGCATCGCCTCGAATCCGTTCGGCACGAACCCATTTGCCCAACAGATTCTCATGCAGGTTCAACTCCCTGGCGACCTGCGAGACCGGCCGGCCCCCATCAATCACCCGACGAGCAGCCTCCGCCTTGAACTCAGGCGTAAACGACCGACGCGCCTTGGACATAGTCGACATCCTTCCAGCAGGAC
>CAYPQR010000835.1:0-1272 GCA_964412865.1 uncultured Intrasporangiaceae bacterium | reverse complement strand
CCCGGAGCCCCGAGAGCGAGCCAACCATCCCCACGCGCCGACACCGGGCCGGTGCCGGCCGGGATGAAGCAGGACTGCCCGGTCGTCAGCTCGAGCGCGTCGTGCGGCGAATTCAGGATGACGTCTCCGCCGATCGCCAGGCCCAGCCGAGGTAGGCCTGCTCCGGGAAGGCTCTGCCCGGCGGGCCCGCTGTCGATCGAGAACAGTTGAAAATTCGGAGTCGTCGTCGGGTATGCGCGAACTCGTCCATTGCGAGCAGGCGACCTGGGCGCGACGGGTTCGTCCACGCGCACGATGCGCAGGAGTTCGTCGACATCGACCTTCTTGTGGGTGAGGCCGGCTCGCACCACATTGTCCGAATTCGCGAGGATCTCGACGCCGAGACCGCCGACATAGGCATGAAGGAGGCCGGCCGGCACGGAGGCATATGTGCCGGGCTCGAGGACGTGATGCTCCATGAGCAGCAGCACCACGAGGCCGATGTCGTCGGGGAAGGTGTCGGCGTGACGAGCAATGACGTCGGCGACCGGATCGTGCAGGGTGGATGCCCGTGATCGGCATGAGTCGACGCACTGCCGGACGAGTTTCTGTTGCCGATCGGCGGGGAGCCGCAACAGCGAGGACAGCAGAGCGTGCACGGGCCGGCTGCCATCGGCCGCCTGGCGCAGGTGGGGTTCGAGTGCGCCGATACCGAGGTCGGCGGCGTCGCGGCGGATCTGGGTAAAGGTCTTCAATCCTGCGAAGATCTCGAACCTGGACACGGCGAGGATCGCCTCGGGCTTCGGCCACGCATCGGCATAGGTGCCCGCGGCAGCGCTGCCCACCTGCGCGGTCGAGGGGTGGCACTGGATCGACAGGGGCTGACGCGGCGCAATGGCCTTCAGCATGAACGGGAGCTGGCTGCCGAAACGCTCAGCGCAGTCCCGGCCCAACATGCGCTCGGGATCGGCGCAGATGGCCTGGTCAAGTGGTGTGCTGTGGCCGTTCGTGGCGAGGCGCGATGGGGCGCGGGGATGCGAGCCGACCCACAACTCCGCCTCCGGAGCCGTTGAGGGGGCCGATTTCCCCATCAACGACGCGATCCCCGTATGGGAGCCCCACTCGTAGTGCATGATCGGCGATTCAAGCCGGTACATCGCCACAGGCTATTCCGCAGGCAGACCTCCACGCCCTGGTATTGCACACGGCAGCGGGCACCACAATAAGGAGCGGCCGCAGCCGACGACTCCTGGGAATAGGCGCCCGGCAGGTGGGCTTGCACGGTCATGGGCT
>CAYPQR010000834.1:0-1278 GCA_964412865.1 uncultured Intrasporangiaceae bacterium | reverse complement strand
CGCTTGGCAAGACCGACACGTTCGTGCTCGATGTCGTCAACAGCGCCGAGGACATTACCGTGGGCCTGAGGCCCCGCCGTGCTCACTCGCCTGCTTGTCGAGCGGACCGGCCCGGCCGACGCCGATCAGTTGCTGAACGATCAAGACGAGGTCGAAGCGCTCACAAATGCCAGGAACAAGTCATCGTCCTCGCTCAACGATTCGACCAGTTCCCCACCGTCTTCGAAGACAACTTCCGCCCCGACCGCATGATCAACCGCTTCATCACCAACAGCGACGTACTCGTCCTGTCCCTCGGCAGCCTCGACTTCCGCTCAACCCTCACATGACTCATCAGGCGTGTGGGTCCACCGAACTATCCATCCCCGGAAGAGGAGCAAGCGCATGAGTGCGATCGGCACTACGCCACCCTGGGCTAACAAGGGGCATAACCGACCCTTCGATGATTCAGACGAATTGAGCTCGCCCTTTATCGCCCGGCAAATCGCGACACCGATCGTGACCGCGTGCTGCATCGATGCCAGCATGGCTCCGGCCGCCGCGGCACGAACTCTTACTGACGGCCGGTTCGATCAGGCACCCGTCGTGGACGACGGTAGGACGGTGGGATGGGTCACTGCGAAGGCCTTGAACCGGGCCGACTCCGTACGCCAGGTGATGACAGCCTTGGCCGGCACGCCGATCCTTGCCGCGTCAACATCCATCGCCGATGTGCTTCCGCACCTGGTCGGTGGCTTCGCCTTCACCGTCCGCGATGCAGGGCTCCGTGGATTCATCGTGCCCAGCGATCTGGACCGCCACGCTGCCCGCGGCCACTTCTACGTCGCACTTGCCGACATCGAGATCCAATTGAGTGACCTCATTGCTGGGAGCGTGCCAGAAGGCACCGTCGAGACTGCCATCGACAAGGCCGCACCAGCCGCCGGCCGGCTTAGGAAGGCGCAGCAGGCAGGCATAGAGACCCGGGTCGTCGAGTACCTCGATCTGAGAGACCTCGCCCAGGTGTTCCGCGCATACGTGGACCCTCAGATGACGCCGAGTCTGAGCGAGAAGCTTGACCGAGCCGTCGAGCTCAGGAACACGATCATGCACGCAACAAAGCCGCTGGCCAGTAGCTACGCCGTCCACGAGCTTGTTGATCTGGACCGTCAACTCCGAGACCTGCGCCACTACCTCCACACCAGCGACGCCGCTGGATCACTACAGGAACCAGACGGAACTTCCGATGTCTGATCTCAAGCTCTTCCGCCTCGATGGCGGCATTGCATCCGAACTACC
>CAYPQR010000833.1:0-1279 GCA_964412865.1 uncultured Intrasporangiaceae bacterium | reverse complement strand
GCACTGGCCCTTCGCCGGCAAACCCGCGAGAATGAGATCCGAAGCCGCGGGTCAGGAGGTGTCATGGTCATCCCCCGAGCGGTCGCGCGAGCCAACAAGGTCGGCCTGAACCGGCTGACGCGGCATGTGGTGCCCTACGCTCCCGGGTTCGGGCTGGTCGTGCATCACGGCAGGCGCTCGGGCACCGAATACCGCACTCCGGTCAACGTGTTCCGCACCGACACCGGCTACGTCATCGCGCTGACCTACGGGCCGGACGCCGATTGGGTGAAGAACGTGCTGGCGGAGGGCGGTTGCACGCTGCTCACGGGCGGCCGATCGGTGCGGTGCGCCCATCCGGAGCTGTATGAGGATCGCGAGCGCCATCACATGCCGGCAGTGGTCCGGGCGGTGCTCGGCGCGATCCAGGCCAACCACTTCCTCGCGCTGCAGACGGTCTGGTCGCAGGCGGCCGACAAGCAGCCGCCCGCCTCCTGACCGTCCGCCGCTCCCGCGGACCCTGTCAGCGCCGCGGCCGCCAGACGACCAGCGAACTGCCGACCTGGCGGTGCGGCCGTTCACCCGGCCGCAGCGTGACGATCTGGCCGTCGGGCGATGCCGCGAAGACCCTGGTACCCGAATCCATGCGGGCCCGGTCGAGTTCACGGCTGAGACGCTCGACCCGCTCCCGCAGCATCCCGACCTCCTCCTCGAGCTCTAGGATGCGCTGGATGCCGGCGAGGCTGATGCCCTCCTCCTGGGAGAGCTGCTGCACATAGCGCAGCAGTTGGATGTCCTGCATCGAATAGCGGCGGCCGCCGCCCCGGGTGCGTGAGGGGGTCACGAGCCCGAGGCGGTCGTATTGCCGCAGGGTCTGTGCGTGCATCCCGGCCAGTTCCGCCGCGACCGAGATCACGTAGACCGGTGTCTCACTCGACGGTGCGAATGACGAACTCATCGCTGCCTCCCCCGAGGTGTCGACGTGTCGAAGCGCTGGAGCCTCATTGTGCTGCCTTGGTGAAGAGTTCCGCACGCGGATCGAAGCCGTTCTCCTCCTCCGCGAGGGTCTTGACCGCCGCCTTGGCGTCCTTGGTCAATCGCTGGGGTACGACGACCTGCACCTTGGCGAGCAGGTCACCCGAGCCCGACTTGGTCTTGACGCCACGGCCTTTCAGCCGCAGCACCCGCCCGGACGGCGTGCCCGCCTTGACCTTGACCTTGACGGAGTTGCCGTCGAGCGTCGGCACGGCGACCGTCGCACCGAGCGCGGCCTCGGCGAACGTGACCGGCAGATCGACGG
>CAYPQR010000832.1:0-1283 GCA_964412865.1 uncultured Intrasporangiaceae bacterium | reverse complement strand
CCGCCTGCCATGATCAGAAACCGCTTGCTCATGACGCACCCCTTACCCGCCGGGCAGGCCCCGGCTCCGGCGTGGCCAGCTGTTGCTGCCGTTCCATTTCAATACGAACCAGGATGCCGATACTGATACACACCACCAGCAGGCTCGAACCGCCGTAACTCATCAGGGGCAGGGTCAGACCCTTGGTGGGCAGCAGGCCGGTATTCACCGCCATATTGATCATGGCCTGAAGCCCTAGCAGTAACGTCAGGCCGTAGGCAAAGCAGGCGGCAAAGCCCATACCCTGACGCTCGGAATTGCGAGCGATAATGAAACCCGACAACACCAGCACGGCAAACAGTGCCAGCACGATCATGGAGCCAAGCAAGCCGAACTCCTCGGCCGTAATGGCGAAAATGAAGTCCGTGTGGGCTTCCGGCAGATAGAACAGCTTCTGGATGGAGTTACCCAACCCCACACCGGACCACTCACCGCGGCCAAAAGCGATCAGCGACTGGGTCAGCTGGTAGCCGGTGTTGTACTGGTCCTGCCAGGGGTCGAGGTAGCTCACAACCCGCTTGAGACGGTAGGGCTGGGTGATGATCAACACGGCACCCAGTACAACGCAGACCGCAATCAGCGGCATAAAGCGGGACAGCCGGACACCGCTGAGGAAAATCATACCCAGCGCCGCCGCCATCAGCACAACGGTCGCGCCAAAATCCGGTTGTGTCACGAGCAAGGCGGAAGCCACACCCAGCACCAGTACCGGCTTGATGAAGCCCCACCAGCTGTTGACCAGTTCGTCACGTCGACGGACCACGTAGCCGGCCAGATAGGCGATCAGGCAAAGCTTGGCCACTTCCGAAACCTGGACGTTCAGCAGGCCCAGTGGAATCCAGCGGGTGGACCCGTTGATGGTTTTCCCCAGGGGGGTCAGGACCAGCACCAGGGAGATCATGCCCACCGCGAGCATCAGCCAGCCACTGCGGTACCACCAGGAGACCGGCACGTTGGCTGCCGCCAGCCCTGCAGCACAACCCAGGCCCGCATAGATCAGCTGACGGATGGCATAGTGATAGCTGTTGCCCAGATTGGCTGCTGCGGTATCCATGGACGCAGAGGCGATCATTACGATGCCGATCATCAGCAGGGCCGCTGAGCTGACCACCAGCCAGGGCAGCGGGCGCGACAGAAACCCTTCCGACAGATTTGATGGCACGGCAGATGAAAACGCCATCACAAGCCCTCCACTGCCTGACGGAAACGGTCGCCCCGGTCTTCGTAACCGGAGAACATATCGA
>CAYPQR010000831.1:0-1288 GCA_964412865.1 uncultured Intrasporangiaceae bacterium | reverse complement strand
GGCCAGGCCCGCCCCGACCACGATCGCGTCCGCATCCATCGATTCCTCCTGTTGACGTGACAGCGCCGGTTCATCCTCGCCCAAACCTACTCGTTGGTAGCGCGCTATAGCGCGACTTTGCGTCAACACTCATCCGCCGGCGCCGCGAATGTTGACACACCAACACGCAATGGCGGTATGGCCGTCACACACCCGCCGAGCGCTGCTCCATCTGCGGGTGCTCGTCGAGCCACGTCAGCACCTTCTCGGCGACCCAGCCGGGGAAGTCGAGGAAGGGGACGTGCCCGCGGTCGGCGCCCTCGGCATACGTCCAGCCCGGATGCCGCGCGGCGGTGGCACGCGCCGACCGCACGTTGATCAGCAGGTCGCGTTCGCCGTGCACCAGCAGCACCGGCGTCAGGATGCGGTCGAGCTCCTGGGTGAACTGCCGCCGCCGCGCGAACTGGCGCAGCAGGGTGCGCGCCGCCACCGCGAACGCCTCGTCGCCCTCCGGATACTCCTGCGCGCGACGCTCGGCGAGGGCGATGTGGGCGTCCAGCACCGCCGGATCGATCCGGTCGGGGTGCGTGGTGACCAGCGCCATCGTCGCTTCCACGAGCTGGCGCGGGGTGAACTGACCCTCGCGCTGGCGCAGCGCCCAGACGTCGAATCCCGGCACCAGATGGATGCTGAAACCCGCCACGACCATCGGATGCGGACGAGCCAAGGGGCCGGGCGGCAACGCCGGGTCGATGAGCACCGTGCCGGCCACCAGGCGCGGAGCTCGAGCGGACAGCTGTGCGGCGAGCATCCCGCCCATCGAATTGCCCACCACGATGACCGGGGTGTCGCACACCGCGTCCGTGAACCGCTCGAGCAGGTCGAGGTTGCTGTGGATCGATGCCTCGGCGGCCGGCACCTCGCTCAACCCGAACCCTCCGAGATCGAGCGCGACGACGCGGCCCCGCCCGGTGAGCAGGGGGATCAGCGAGAACCAGTTGTCGAGCGAGCCGCCCAGCCCGTGCACGAGCAGGAACGTCGGGCCGTCCTCGGGGCCGGGCGCCACGACGTAGTGCACGCGGGCACCGTCGAGGGCGACGAATCGATTGCGGTAGGTCGTGCTCACGGTCACTGGAACAACCTATGGCATCGGCACCGGTTCTCCGGCCCATGAATGCACCGACCAGCCCAGGTCGGGGTCGCCGTCGAGCACGATGACCCCGGTGTTGGCGATGGCGTGGGCCGTGATGAACCCCACGTCGAGGTTGACGGCACGCGCCCCGGTCCATACGCGCAGGGCCGCTCCGTG
>CAYPQR010000830.1:0-1292 GCA_964412865.1 uncultured Intrasporangiaceae bacterium | reverse complement strand
GGATGCCGGGGTGGAACCGAGCAGGGTCGGCAACTACTTCACGGCTTTGTTCCTCGCAATGAGTCTGCGAAGTCCTTCCCAGATCAGCGCTCCGATAAAGATCAGGACCCCCACAGCGGCCAGCCACTCAATCCCCTTCGCAAGCAGCCCGATCACGGCGAGGATGAGCCCGATGATCAGAAGTGCAACGATGAGACGTCCCATAGCTCCTCCATCCCTCGGTAGCGCCGAGTCTCCCTCGCACGTGATGGCTTGTGAACCCCCTCGACCGAAACGGCAGCTGCTGTTAGGGATGGCGCGCGATCAGTCCGTCTCAGGATGCCGGGGCGGCGTCACGTTTTTGCGCGAGCTCGGTGACCCGCAGCATCCTCTGCCACCACTCGGGTGCGAAGCACGGGTAGTCGCCCTCGCGGAACACGAACATCCACTCGCCGAGGACCTCGATCTCGTAGGCGCCCGCGCCGTCGACGAGCAGCTCGAGCATCTCGGACGTGACGACTGTGTTCGGATCAGCCTCGAAACCGGGAGGGCTGAAAGCGACGAATGGCGCGGATGCCGTGGCGGGCGCGAGCATCTTCTGGTTCCGCTCGAGTCTGATCGCGATGTAGTGCCACTGGTGTCGCAGGAACACCTTGGTCGTCCGTTCGATGAACGTGTAGTTGCCGATGTCGAAGCTGCGGTCGCCGCTTGCGGTGATGCGGTCTTCGGCGCTGCCGGCGAAGTTGGGGAAGATGAGGCCTGGGTACCCGAGACACGAGGTGGCCGGTTCGAAGCGCCAGCTGTTGGCGGCAACAGCCGTTGACAACGAGGATGATCCGCGCGGCGGCCCCGCACGTGGATTCTGAGCGGGGAGAGTTCGTGCGCGCTCAGCCGGGCGCTCTCAGCCGGGCGCGCTCAGCCGGGCGCGATCTCCGAGACTGCGTCGGAGAGCGCCTCGCGCACGGCGACCACCCCGGGGCGGGTTGCGTTCGAGGGTCTCGCGGAGGTGAAGACGTCGCGATGAGGACTCCCGGGCAGGTCGACGAGGTGCACAGACGGCTCTTCGCCGGCCCACACGAGGTCGGGGAGAAGACCCACGGCGTTGCCGCTGCGGATCAGACGGATGTGGGCCATGAGGTCGGCCGTCTCAAAGCGTACGTCGGGTTCGAAGCCGGCGCCGCGGCAGAGCTGCAGCGCCCAGCTGCGCGAGGCGGTTCCCTCCGGCTCCATCACCCAGGGGCGCGTGCTGACGGCTGCGGCGAAGCTGCCGGCCGTGGCGCGCGGTGCGTCCGCGGCATCCGTCTCCGGTGGCA
>CAYPQR010000829.1:0-1296 GCA_964412865.1 uncultured Intrasporangiaceae bacterium | reverse complement strand
GCGATTGATGTCCTGACTCGCGACGACACCAGCCCGTCCGCCACCTACTCGCCGAACGCGACGCCCGCCTGACACAGCACGTTGGCGTAGAAGGTCGCCTCACCGGTGCGGATCGCAAACTTGGCATCGAGCACGCGAGCCTTGAAATCCTCATGGTCGATCGGCCGAGGCTCCAGGCCCAGATCGTGGAGCACTCTCAGCGCATCCGGATTCACCTCGGACATCTCCTGGGAGATCCAGCTCGCCTGGAGCACGACCTCGGGCAGGACCGTGCGCACGACGTCCGCAAATCTCGCTGCGCCGTAGCGGTACCCGAGATCGACGCAGGGCAGCTCTCCGAGAGGCAAGCCGCTGTCACAGATGACGAACCGTTCCGTGTGACGCAGGCCGGCGAGCAGCTCCGCGAGCCTCGAATGGATGATGCCCGATCGGATCATGGAGTGTCTCCCCTCGTGACAAGTGGCGTGTGCCGCAATTCGTCTCGGATCGTGTCAACGTCCGGGTAGGAGTCCTGCGCGTGAGCCTTACGCACGGAGAGCGAACCGGCCGTCACTCCCCACCGGAGTGCGTCAGCGGGCAAGTCGCCAGCAGCGATGCGCGCCGCATACACGCCACAGAACGCATCACCCGCGCCCGTTGTGTCCACGACATCGGGTGTCGGAGGCGCCCCGACCGTGAAGTGACTTTCGCGGTCGACGAGCATGGCCCCTTGGCCGCCGAGAGTGATCACGACCGATCGGGCTCCACGTCGAATGACCCCGCGTGCCGCGGTGATCAGCGCATCGGTATCGGCGGCATCCAGGGGGGTCGGCACCTCCGCGACCTCAGCCAGTTCGTGCTCGTTCACCAGCAGAGCATCACAACTCGCAAGCAGAGTGTCGGGCAGTCGACGGGACGGAGCGGCGTTCAGCATGAAGCCGCCGCCCGCCTGCGCGGCTGCCGACTCGACGACGTGCAGCGGCGTCTCCAACTGACACAGCACGAGGTCGGCAGGTGGCACCGAGACTCCCTCGCCCCACTCGCCGTTCGCGCCTGCCACGACCATGATCGTGTTGTCTCCCGATGCCACCGTGATCCATGCGGTCCCGGTCGGAGCCCTCTCCGTCGACCTGACCGTCCGGGTGTCGACACCGGCAGATTCGAGCCGGCGCAGCGCTTCCCGACCGGGATCGTCGTCCCCGACCACTCCGACCATTCGCACCGTCGCGCCGGCCGTCGACGCGGCGACGGCCTGATTCGCTCCCTTGCCACCGACCGCCGTGGTCAGCGACTCCGCGAGAATGGTCTCTCCCGGCT
>CAYPQR010000828.1:0-1297 GCA_964412865.1 uncultured Intrasporangiaceae bacterium | reverse complement strand
TGGAAGCGGTCGGCGTGCACCTGTCGATGCCCGACCTGTTCGCGGCGTATGCCGTGGGCCGGCTGCTCACGGCCGTCGGCGTCACGCCGGGCGGGCTGGGTGTGACGGAGGCGGGCACCCTGGCGGTGCTGGTCGCGTGGGGCGCCGACAAGCCCGCCGCGGCAGCGGGGGTGCTGGTGTTCGCATTGTTCACCCACGTCGCGGAGATCCCGCTCGGCGCGCTCGGCTGGCTCGCGTGGTGGACCGGGCCGAGGACGACAACGCACGCCGACAGGCATACATAACCGCTGAGAGGCATACGAATCAGGTACACCTCTCGACGAAAAGTGTGCCTGTGGGCGAAGCGGCTCAGGCCAGGTGGCGGTCGGCGAAGCTCGCGACCCAGCCGACCACGAGGGCGGTGATGACGCCCACGGGCACGAGTGCCGCGACGACGAGGGGCAGGTCGACGTCGCCGGCGGTCGGTCGGACGCCCCACGCCACGAAGACCAGGCCGACGACGGCGGATCCCAGCAGCGCCAGCCAGAGATGATGGATGCCGCGGCCCGTGGTGAGTGGCTCTCGGCGTTGCACGAGCACCACGAACGCGAGCACCAGCGCGGCCCAGCCGAGGCACACCGCCTGGCCGGCGATCACGTCGGCCGGTCGGTGCCAGTGACCGGCGATCGTGCCGGCGGCAACGAACGTGCCGATGAAGCCGGCGAGCGGCATCACGACCTTGCGCCAGGTCGACGGTGCCACCAACAGGGCCGCGAGCACGAGGGAGAGGCTCGCCGTCGTATGTCCGCTCGGCAACGAGTTGACCCCGGCGCCGGGCAGCCTGTGGAACACCTCGTGCTTGAGCACCTGGGTGGTGACATTCGCCCCTGCGACGAGTGCCACGGCGGCGATGCTGACCGCCCAGCGGCGGCGAGAAAGACCCACGACCAGGCAGATGGCGAGGCACAGGCCGCCCGACCATACGGTGATCGTGGTGAGGGCCTCGATGATCCGCATCCAGGCCCTGGCCGAACCACCGAGCGACATCATCAGCCGCTCGTCGAGGTCCATGCCCGCCTCGCTGTGCAGGGCGACCCGCACCAGCGACCAGAGCAGGACGATGCAGATCACGATCATCGCCGCCAGTTGTCCCCACAGGCTCCACGACCGGCCGCCTCGCTGCATCTGCCCCACCTGTTCGCGGTGAGTCAGCGGTGCATACATGCGGCCCATCATCCCCGAACCACCTGTGACGTCACCAGCCAACCTCACAGGAACGCGGCGGCAGCGGGCACACCGCGTCACATATGCCGCGTTC
>CAYPQR010000827.1:0-1298 GCA_964412865.1 uncultured Intrasporangiaceae bacterium | reverse complement strand
CCGCGGTCATCGCCACGCAGCAACACGCCTGTGCTGGCGAACGATTCGGGCAGCACCTTACGCAGCACGGTCAGCGACTCCTCCTGCGTGAACTCGCGCCCCGCGTCTCGGTCGGCCATCATCTCGACGCAGTAGAAGTAGCCGGTGCCGCGCACATCCTTCACGCTGCGGTGTTCCTGCTTCAGCGCCTGCAGCGCCTCCATGACCCTCGGCCCGTTCGCGAGCACGTTGTCGAGCACCTGCTCGTCACGCATGGCGCTGATGTTGGCCGTCGCCACCGCCGTCGAGATCGGGTGGCCACCCCACGTCGCGCCGTGGGTGAACGCACCGCCGGTCGGCGAATCATACAGCTTCTCAACCAGTTCGGATCGAATGATGACACCACCCAGCGGCGCATACCCCGACGTCGACCCCTTCGCGAAGGTGATCAGGTCGGGCGTCACCCCCGTCAGGCCCGCACCGAACCAGTAGCCCAGCCGCCCGAACGAGCAAATGACCTCATCGGAGACCAGGAGGATGCCGTGCTTGTCGCACAGGTCGCGCAGCGCCTGCCAGTAGCCGTCCGGCGGCACCAGCGCGCCGCGGCCGTTCTGCACGGGCTCGGCGAAGACCGCGGCGATCGTGTCGGCACCCTCACGCTCGATGATCTCCTCGATGCCCTTCACGGCCGGCAGCTGGTCGGCCGGGCCGCAGTCACCCACATAACCAAGGGTGTTCGGCGCCGCAAAAGTCCCAGGCATGAGCGGGCCGAACTGCTTCTTGATGTTGGGCAGCTGCGTGACGGCCAACGCCCCGAGCGTCGTGCCGTGGTAGGCCATGCTGCGGCTGATGATCTTCGTGCGCTCCGGCTGGCCATTGGCCATGTGATACTGCCGCACGAACTTGATCGCCGACTCCACCGCCTCCGACCCGGAGTTGACGAAGAACGTCGTGTCGAGGCCCTCCGGCGAGACCTCCGAGATCAGCGTCGCCGCGTCGATGGCGGCGGGGTGCGCCATACCCCAGTTGCTGGCGTAGGCGAGCTGCTCGAACTGCGCCGAGGCGGCAGCCGCGATGTCCTTGCGCCCGTGCCCCATGTTGACGCAGAACAGGCCGGCCAGACCGTCCAGCACGCGATTGCCGTCACTGTCGACCAGATAGCACCCGTCACCCTTCACGAAGATCGGAAAGTCACCGCCCACGGTGTCTTTACGGGTGAAGTGCTGGACGAGGTGCTGGCGGGCACGGTCGCGCAGCTGCTGTGTCTCCATGGCCGGACTCCTTCGGTATGAACGCAGGGGCGAGATGCAAGATGTCTC
>CAYPQR010000826.1:0-1301 GCA_964412865.1 uncultured Intrasporangiaceae bacterium | reverse complement strand
GGAAACGGCATCTCGCCCAACCCGCGCTCGTGAACATCTTTGTCCCACAGGGCGATCGCAGCACGCACATCACCGACGTGCGCCCTGGACTCGGCCCACGCGTCTCCGTCGGTCTCGAGGATCCCCGGGACGGTCCTGATCGTGAAGTCCCCGGTCGAGATGTCCGGCAGCGCAGACCATTCCACCGGCATCGACACCGTCGCCCCGGGCAGCGGCCGCGCGCTGTAGGCCCCGGCGATGGTGCGGTCGCGGCAGGCCTGGTTGAAGTCGACGAAGATCTTGTCGCCCCGCTCCTCCTTCCACCAGGCAGTGGTGACGAGATCGGGCAGGCGTCGCTCGAGTTCGCGGGCGACACCGATGACGCCGTGACGCACGTCGAGGAACTCGTGTGTCGGTTCGATGGACGCATAGACGTGCAGGCCGCGGCTCCCGGACGTCTTGACTCTCGGGGCGAATCCCAGCTCGCGCAGCAGATCCCGCAGCGCCTGCGCAGCGTGCACGATGTCGGAGAAGGTCCGTCCCGGCTGCGGGTCGAGGTCGATGCGCAGTTCGTCCGGGTTGTCGTTGTCGGCCGATCGCACCGGCCAGGGGTGGAACGTGACCGTGTTCATCTGCGCGGCCCACACCGCGGTCGCGGGCTCGTCGATCACCAGCTGGGGATGCGAACGCCCCGACGGATACGTGCACATCGTCGTCCGGGCATACGGCGGCACCCCGCGAGGCGGGTTCTTGGAGAAGAAGTGTTCACCGTCGATGCCGTCGGGGAAACGCTGCAGCGCAACCGGCCGGTCACCGTTGGCACGCACGAACGCCTCGCCGACGCTGGACAGATATCGGGCGTGATCCAGCTTGGTCAGCCCGTCGTCGGGCCAGATCACCCTGTCGGGGCTGGAGATGCGCACGGTGCGTGGCCCGTCAGGGCCCGGCACCTCGAGCATCTCCGGCGTCGACCCGGCCATGGCGAACCTCCGTCGTCACCGGCTAATTGCCTGCGGCAAAATACTGTTCGAGCACGTGCTTGGGCGGGCGACCGCGGCCCGGCACCTCGAGACCCCGGGCCCGGGCGAACGCACGAACAGCCTTCGGGTCATACAACTTCGGCGCCGGCTGCGTATGGCTGCTCGACGCCATATGACCCGACCTGCGTGCATGTGCCGTCCAGTGGCCGATGCACTCACGCAGCTCCTGCACATGGTCGGCGGACAGATCGATCTCGTAGAGCATGCCGTCGAGCTCGAAGCCCACCGTCTCGACCGCGTCGCCACCGTCGACGTCGTCGATGAGCATCACTACCTGCCGCT
>CAYPQR010000825.1:0-1305 GCA_964412865.1 uncultured Intrasporangiaceae bacterium | reverse complement strand
ACCCCGCACGACAGGCCGGACGAGGGGCGGCCCGATCGTGGGCATGGTCCCGATCGCGGAGCGGGGCGAGGACGCCGCCGAGCGGCGCGTGCCAGGGCACTGGGAGGGCGACCTGATCATCGGGAAGAACGGCACCTCGTGCGCAGCGACGCTGGTGGAGCGGATGAGCGGGTTCACCGGGCTGCTGGCCCTGCCCTCCAAACACGCCGAACCGACCGCGGACGCGGTCATCGAGTACTTCAACGCCCTGCCCGAGATGATGAAGGCGTCGCTGGCCTGGGACCAGGGCAGCGAGATGGCGCAGCACGTGAAGGTCTCCCTGGCCACGCAGATGCCGGTCTACTTCGCCGACCCCCACTCGCCCTGGCAACGACCCAGCAACGAGAACACCAACCGGCTCTACCGCGAGTACCTCCCCAAGGGCACCGAGATCCCCGATCACCAGCCCTACCTCACCACCATCGCGGAGGAGATCAACAACCGCCCCCGCCGCCGACTCGGCTTCCTGACCCCGACAGAATCCTTCGCCCGACTACTGGCCGGCGAGCCCCATGTTGCTTCGACGCATTGACACCACCCTCTCACTCGAGTAGGTCTCAGCGTGAGCGTACGAGTGGCCTCTGACAAAGGAAGCTCGTCACCGACTGGTGCTGCCACGCTCCTTATTCTCCCCGAGCCTCCACCAGACCCGGGGCGACTCAGGTGATGCGCACCGCGGTCGGGGACGTGGTCTTCGAGCGCGGAGCGCGCTACGCAAGAGAGAGCCGGGTCCGCCTCCTCGACCATGACCCGACCGACGTCACCGCGATTGTCACCGGAACCAGCGATTACGACGTCCAGATCGAGACGGCGCAGCGAGACATCGCCGCCGCCTGCAGCTGCCCCTTCGCCGAGGACGGCTTCTTCTGCAAGCACGGCGTCGCGACTGTCCTCGCATGGCTCCGTGCTGAGGACGGCGCACCCGGTGATGACGAGCCGCAGCGAGCACCCGTCGAGGAGAGCGCCGACGACGCGGACGCCCCGGACGAGGAGCTGCTGCGCGAGACCCTCGCACAGAAGCCGCTCGGCGAGCTGGTGGATCTGCTGATCGATGCAGTCCAGAGGGACGGCCTGCTGCGCGCCCGGCTCCTCGTCGACGCGGGCGCCTTACCCGAGGCAGGCTTCGACCAGGACGAGCTGCGCCGCGCGCTCGTGAATGCCTTCTCCACCGAGCACGTCATCGGGTTCCACGAGGCGAGCGACTACTTCTGGGGGACCGAGGAGGTGCTCGAGGAGATCGACGATCTCGTCGACGCCGGCTTCCCC